>NZ_JBMQUD010000011.1:0-51535 GCF_057359045.1 Adhaeribacter sp. | reverse complement strand
CGATACCGGGCTACGCTACACCCCGAACAACACGAAAAACAAATTCCTGGAAGCGGCTTTTGCTAATCGCGGTGCAAACATAAAAGCTTTTTTTTAGAAAAAAAACTTTATTTTAAAAATATTCTGGCGGAGAGGGGGGGATTCGAACCCCCGGTACCCTTTAGAGGTACGGCAGTTTAGCAAACTGCTGGTTTAAGCCACTCACCCACCTATCCATCTCTTTCGGTTAAAGAGTTCGCAAATATACAATAACAATTTTCAATTAGCCAAATCTTCTCCTCTATTTTATACGCTGCAACACAAATTAAATTTAAGAATTACTATACTTATAAGATAATCAGGTTTTTGCAAATGGCGCCTTTGGTTTGTAAAATGTAAATTATGTACCCAACCGCAAGCTACCGCTAGAAGTGGCTAAAAATCCTTTATATATTTGTAGCTTTAACCGGCGGCAAAATAGCTTTCATGAACTGGTACCAAACGCTTTCCTGGCCCGATGTTTTGTGGGGAATATTTTTTCTCGGGTTGTACGCGGGCTATATTTTCCGGATAAAAAAAGCCGCTACCTATTTTAAACAAGCAGCCAATAGTATCTGGATTAAGTTTGGGCTGCGCACTACTTACTTCTTGCTGTTAATTATTGCGGTGCTGGGGCCTTCTTTTGGTGCCATGACGAAAGAAATTAAAACCATTGGCAAAGATGTTTTGGTCCTCGTCGATTTATCAGCGTCGATGAACACCCGCGATATTGCGCCATCGCGCCTGGAGCGAGCCAAATTTGAAATTGCTCAAATGGTGCCTAACCTGGATGCCGACCGAATGGGCCTTATTGTTTTCTCGGCCGAGGCCGCAGTACAATGCCCTTTAACCTTTGATCAGGATGCTTTTTTGTTGTACACCCAGTTGCTCAATACCAACCAAGCGCCGACCGCAGGCACCAATTACGAACCGGCTTTAAATTTAGCCTTACGCAAACTACAAGAAAGTACCATTACTGATTCGCTCCGGACCCAGCTAATATTGGTTATAAGCGACGGCGAAAATTTTGGCGATAACCTTAGGCCATTATTACAAAAGCTTAAACAAAGCCAGATTAGGGTATTTACTTTAGGCGTTGGCACTTTACAAGGCGACCAGGTGCCGGTAGGAAGCCGGTACAAAAAAGACCGCAACGGGCAAAAAGTTATTAGCCGCTTAAATCCCGAACCTTTACAAGAACTGGCCCGCCAAACTAATGGAGCTTATTTTGAGATATCCGATGTACGAAACGAAACAGAAAGCCTGCTGCGGGCGATAAACTTAGTATCGGGCATTGTACACGAAACCCAAACCATCGACATCACGGCTAATAAATATATTTATCCGCTTCTTTTTGCGTTATTATTAATAGTGGCCGATGTACTGATAACCGTAAATGTTATTAAAATATGAGGTATATCCTCCTGGTGTTTCTTCTTTTTTCAACGTTGGGTGATGGACTAAAAAAAGCAGCGCGGGTAAATACCGGCGTGCAACAGGCCCATTATTTATATGGGTTAAAAAAATACGAACAAGCAGCAGGGGTATACCGGTTTTTAAACGATTCGCTGTCTGTAAAAGACGATGAATTGGTGATAAACCTGGCGCACGCTACCTACCAAGCCGGTCAAATAAAACAGGCTCAAAAATATTACCAGCGCCTCCGCAATAATGCTAACCCTCAAATCCAGGCTGCCGCTTTAAACCAATTAGGTATTTTATCTTTCGAGGAAGATAACCCCGAAAAAGCTTTATATTATTTTAAAAGAGCAATTATTCAGGAGCCGAGCGACGATGTGGCCCGTTATAATTATGAACTGGTACAAAAATACCAAGCCCAAAACCCGGTTAAAAAGAACAGCAAAAGTAAAGGCCAAAAGCAGGAACAACCGGCTCCCGAAAATAAAAAGTCTGAGGCTAAAGCAGGCCAGAAAGAATCTCCGGGGGGTAACCCGGATTACCAGAACGATTTTAATAACAGCGGCAAAGAGCCGGCTCAGCAAAAGCCTCAGTCAACCCCTGGAAATAATCCAGGAGAAAATCAAAGGCAGCCGGCAAACCAAGGCCAGGCTGAAAAGCTAAACCAGGGAACAAACGGCGGAGATAAAAAAGGATTAAACCAGAACAATCAGCCACCCGACCCTAATAGTTTAAACCAAGGCTCCGACGAGGCGGTAAAAGAAAAAGAGAGGCAAATGCAAACCTTGCGTCAGCGTTTAAGCAAAACCGATCTTACGCCCGAAAAAGCCACCATGCTGCTCGATGCCATGCGCCAGGCCGAATTACAATATTTGCAACAACTACCCCGGCAGCCAGCCAAGCGTATAGATAAAGATAAACCAGATTGGTAAGGGCTTGTGCCGTAAAACCAGTTTTGCCGAAGTTAAATTTTAAAGACTTTAAAGTAAAAGCATTATGCAAATAAAAGAAGTTTACCTTGTTGCGGCCGTCCGGACACCCATTGGAAGTTTTGGCGGCAGTTTAGCCGCTTTAACGGCTACCCAGCTGGGTGCAATTGCCATTAAAGGCGCTTTGGCCAAGGCCGGCGTAAACCCCGCCGAAGTACAGGAAGTAATTATGGGCAATGTATTACCCGCTAACTTAGGCCAGGCACCGGCGCGGCAAGCGGCTTTATTTGCCGACTTGGGCTACGAGGTAGAATGTACAACGGTAAATAAAGTTTGCGCATCGGGTACCAAAGCCATTATGTTTGGGGCGCAGGCCATTATGCTGGGGCACAAAGAAGTAGTAGTAGCCGGCGGTATGGAAAGCATGAGCAATGTGCCCTTTTATTTAGATAAAGCGCGCTTTGGCGCTAAACTGGGGCACGGCCAAATGATAGACGGCTTGCTTAAAGATGGCCTCTGGGATGTATATAACGATTACCACATGGGCAATGCCGCCGAAAATACGGCCCGCGAAATGGGTATTACCCGCCAGATGCAAGATGCTTTTGCCATTGAGTCTTACCGCCGCAGTGCCGCCGCCGCTGAGGCCGGTTACCTTAAAGACGAAATTGTACCGGTTGAGATTCCGCAGCGGGGCAAAGACCCCGTACTGGTTACCACCGACGAGGAGTACACCAAAGTAAATTTCGATAAAATTGCTTCGCTTAAACCGGTATTCGATAAAGAAGGTACCATTACGGCCGCCAACGCCTCTACATTAAACGATGGGGCCGCAGCTGTGGTGCTCATGAGCCGCGAAAAAGCCGAAGCCTTAGGCGTAAAGCCCATTGCCCGCATCCGGGGGTTTGCCGATGCCGAACAGGAACCCAAATGGTTTACCACTTCGCCGGCGCTGGCTATTCCCAAAGCCTTAAAAAATGCGGGCCTCTCCCCTGCCGAGGTAGATTATTACGAGATAAACGAAGCGTTTGCCGTAGTATCGCTGGCCAATAACCAAAAGCTAAACCTGCAACCCGATAATGTAAATATTTTTGGCGGCGCCGTCTCGTTGGGTCATCCGTTAGGGGCCTCCGGAGCCCGCATTGTAACCACCTTGTGTAACGTATTAGATAAAAAAAACGCTAAAATTGGTGTAGCCGGAATTTGTAATGGCGGCGGCGGTGCCTCGGCCCTGGTACTGGAAAGAATTTAAATGTATTCGCTTTTAGGCATGATTTTTTCGGTAGCCTTACATTAAAAAGTAAGGCTACTGCGTTTATAAACCAATTAGTAGTCATAAGCAGTAAGAACTTAGTACCCTGATATAATAGAAAAGAATATGACCGAATTCTGGGAGTCTAGCTTTCAAGATAAACAAACGATGTGGGGATTTGAGCCGGCTGATTCGGCAATGGCAACCGTAGATTTATTTCGAAAAAATGGCTTTCATAAAATTTTGATTCCAGGATTTGGTTACGGCAGAAATGCAAAGAGTTTCACCGATAATGGCTTTAGTGTAACCGGGATTGAAATTTCAGAAACAGCCATTGACTTAGCAAAAAAGCACTACGGAGATAATGTAAAAATGCATCATGGTTCTGTTAGTGCAATGCCGTTTGACCAGGAGTTGTACGATGGAATTTTTTGTTATGCTTTGATTCACTTATTAAGCGCAAAAGAACGAATAAAGCTGATAGATGCTTGTTACTATCAACTTGTACCTGCTGGACACATGGTTTTTGTAGCGATTTCAAAACAGGATAGCACTTATGGGGAAGGAGAAAAATTAAGTAAAGACAGATTTCTAACCAGGCATGGAGTAAAATTGTTCTTCTACGATTCAGAGTCAGTAGAAATGGAATTTGGGAAATATGGACTAGTTGAAGCCAAAGAGATACAGGAACCCGCACATAATACCGGGAACAGACCCTCTCAAAAATTCTGGCAAATTATATGTAGAAAAGAAGAAAAATAAAAATATACAGTTCAGGCATGTTAATGGTAAAATCAAGGGTAATTGCTTTGCTCAACTTTGGTATAATCTAGTAGCTGGTTCCCCCGCAATCAACTATTTTGTATTTCCGTGGCTATTGTCTATTATTTATTAATTCTGGCAGGGAACATTTAAAGTATTAGCACCGGTTAAATATTAATTACGCAACAAACCAATAACCAAAATAAACAAACAGTTTCGTCTATACATTTTCGTTTTAAGGTTTAGCTGCTCGTAAATATTATCTCATTTTAAAGTATGTTTAAATTTATTCGTTGGTCAGGTTGGTTGTTTATACTTTTTGTTTGCCATACGGCTGGTTGGGCCCAGGTAAAAAAAGTAGTAACTTACCACGACACCTTAAATCAGAAGGTTAAGGAAATATATTTTGTATTACCTTCCGATACCGTGCCCCACGGAAAATACCAGCGCTTTTACCGCAGCGGCAAATTACAAGGTATTGGTAAGTTTGTTAAAGGCAAACGCGATAGCATCTATACCGAATATTTTGAAGATGGAAAGAAAAAATTATTTATCACTTATGTCGATAACCAGAAGCAGGGGCCTTTTACCTCTTACTATCCCAACGGTAAAGTACTGCAGGAAGGCACTTACTTAAACGATAAACAAAACAATATTTTTAAAACCTACTACGAAAATGGCCAGGTTAAAACTGAAGCTAACTTTGTAAACGATGTTCCCAATGGTCTAGTAAAAGAATATTATCCCGACGGTACCCTAAAATCGGCAATTATGTATGCCCGCAACGAACAAAACGGCCCGGCCCATACTTATTACCCCAACGGCAAACCCCAATCAGAAGGCAATTTTAAAAACGGCTTACCCGACGGATTATTTAAAACTTACTACGACAACGGCCAACTGGAAACCGAAGCGCAAAATGTAAATGGCAACAAAAGTGGTATTTTTAAAAGCTATTACCGCTCTGGTAAAATAAAATCCGAAGTAACCTATAAATCGGTAGCTATAACCAATCCCAAAGAACAAGCGCGGGTAAGCACCAGTATTGTTACCGACCGTCAGGCTTTCCGGAGCAACAGTACCACTAGCCAAATAGATGGCCTAGCCAAAACTTATTACGAAAATGGCCAACTCTTGAGCAGTGTAAACTACCTGAATGGGGTTAAAAATGGCTTGGCGCAATATTTCTACGAAAACGGCACCTTAAAACAGGAAATCCGGTACGCCGATGCGGGTACTACCCAAAAAATTGCCTCTTATTACCCATCGGGCAACTTGCAAGCCGAGCAGTTTGTAAAACAAGAAGTTAAAACCGGCGATTGGAAAACTTATTTTGATGAGGCAAAAAAAATTAAAACAAAAGAAACCTATGCCAATAATAAATTAGAAGGCGACCGGCTGGAATATTTTGAGAATGGACAAATAAAAGAAAAGGCACCTTATCAGAAAGGGAAAATAATAGGTATTGCCCAAAGCTTTTTTCCATCGGGTAAAATACTTTCCGAAACTGAGTACAAAGCCGGACTCCGGAATGGTTTTTTTAAACAATATTACGAAGACGGTAAACCCGCTATAACGGGCCTTTATAAAAACAACAAAAAATCCGGCATTTGGAAAGAATTCGACGAAGCTGGTAAAATAACTAAAACTACAACTTTCCGCAACGGGCAAGAGGTTTCTGCCAATTAATGCATTTAAATACTCACCACATTATAGCCGGTAATCAGAACACAATAAATAATACACGGGTGTAGTAATCAGCATAAAAAGCTGTAGCCAGAATAGGTATATTGTCTGTAGCTGTTTATATAGCTTTTACTCATCTGTTTGCAAAAAAACTTACTGCTTTTAGCCTATCACAGATAGCTTGGGTAAGATGGTACTGGCATTAAATCCATTTACCGTTCAAGTTCCTCCCCTTCTACTTTACAACTTTACAAGCTTTTTACACCGGACCTTTATATAAATATTCTTCCTGGCACCCTTATAATCAATTTAAATCTTCCTTTCAATTAGGCTTTAAAAATCTCTTTACTTATTTATATAGGATTTTTTATATATAATTAGACAAATCCATATAACATGAAATTAATAATTAATGTATAAATAATTATATAATAAACTTATCTTACTTAAATATGTAAGTTGTACTTTTTCACAATAAATCGTTATATAATCTCCTATCACCACATATAACCACAAACACATCATTGTATTCCTTCCATACTACTTCGCCATAATACTCAGTTTAACGACATGTTTCATAAATTCGTCGAGCAAAATGGCATGTTCGTCGAAAATAATTATATGATTTTTTCCATGTAGTAAATTTAAACATCGAAAAACTAATAATGTATGAAATTAAACTTTACTAACATTTACGCTACAAGCAAGCAAAGCAAATTTTCTTACTTATGTTACATTGCCGCCTTAACCATCTGTATTTTACTGCTTTTACCCAATACAGGTACAGCCCAAATACCTGGTTATATTGTTCAGCCGGCAACCAACGGAGGCAATAAAGTTTTAGACCCTAATAGCGATGGCTACGTGTCTAAAACTACCGCCGGTTTTATTGGGAACGACATAGGTGCAGATTACAGTGAAATTAATTATCGCTTGTTTCCGCAGGTATTAATTGAACCACATTCTGATTTAAAGACCGGGGGTTCTACCAATTTTACCGACTTAATGAAAGACCCCTGGTACGCATTCTTCGATGGTACCAATTTTATTTTCCGGGTTCGGGTAGGCAACAACTCTGCGGCCTCTAAAGGCTTTAGTGTTTTAATCGATTCCGATAACATATTTTCGGGTACCGGTACCAATCCAGGTTTTGAGTACGAAGTTTTATTGGCCACTAACTTTGATGTGCGGATAATAAAATTATCGAATAACGCTACGGTATATACCGCCTCGCACCTCTCAAACTCACAGCGTTCAGTTGCTTTATCTACTACCAACGATAACCCTGATTATTTTATTGATTATTTTGTTCCGTTGTCTGGTTTCCAAGGTGCTATTACAGCAACAACGCCACTGCGTTTATCAGGCATTTCGGTTACCAGTGCCCAAAGTGGTATTACCGGTACCGCCGCCGATATTGGTGGCCTTAACGATTTAAATTACATAGACCGGAACCAGGCCTGGACGGCCGCTATTAATTCGTTTCCGCCAACCAGCCCTAGCGATATTTTAAACGGTGGTTTTAAGCCCTTGCTTACCAGTGCACCGGTGGTAAAAGGTCCTATTGCTGTTACCGATGTGGCTGTATTAGGTACTTCTACAGAGCCGGCCGGAACCGTTATTTCGGTTTATCAAAACAATATTTTATTGGGTACAACCACTTTAACCGCCAATGGTACCTGGTCGCTTGCGGTAGCTGCCAATACTTTGGTTGCGGGTAATACTATAACCGCAAAAGCTAAAAACGGTAACAATAGTTTATCTGATGCTTCTAACGCCGTACTGGTCGGACAAGCCGGGCAGGCAGGCCAGATTGCCTGTTCATCGCCACCACCCACTCCTACATTAGGTACTATACCAAGTAGCGGTAAAAATATACCGGTTACCATACCTGGCAATACCACCACCAGTTTTTACGTAAACCTTTACCGGATATCGGATACAGGGCCAGTGCTGGTATTTACCTCTGCCGCTCTGGCGGCTACTACTGCTACTTACACTTTCACTTCTACTTTACCTAGCAACGGCGAACATTACGCTGAATTAGTTTATGCGAATAATGCAAACTGTGTTTCTGAGCGTTCAAACTCATCTTGTACCGGTAATAGTACCAAAGCTTTAACGGCTCCAACTTTTGCAACCACTTCCATTACTGCGGCTACTACCAGCATTACCATTAACACTACCGCTAATACTTATGTTACCTTATTTGCAGATGATATAGAAATAGCCGAAGGAACGGCAACCGGCACCACGATTACTTTCAATAACCTAACTCTTAAAAACGACCAAGTATTAAACGTTAAAATAAGTGCCACCGGTAGCTGCGGTGCTTCCTCAGCTAACGTTACAGTTGGCCGCATTGCCCCGGTAATATTAGGGTCTTATTGTACAGTATCGGCTGGCTCTACCCTTACCTTTACCGGTACCAGCCCAGAAATTGGAGCCACAGTCCGGATGTATAATTCGGGGGGTACGCAAATTGGTACTACCACTACCGTAAATGCAAATCAGCTTTGGTCTTTAACCATTAGCGGAGTTACGCCAGGAAGTTATTTTGCCCGTACAAGTACCGCTAGTGGTACCAACCTGAGTGCTAACTCCAACACCATTTCTGTTACTTCCCAAACCGCTACTACCGGCCTGACCATAAACGCTCCTATAAACGAAAGTGCTGGTTCTAACGGTATAGTTTCGGGCAATGCCCCGGCCAATGCTACCGTAAAAGTTTACATAGATGGTACTTTGCTGGGAACTACTACTGCCCTATCTAACGGTACCTGGTCGGTAACTGGTTTATCACCGCTAGAGTTGTATCTGGGCGGTTTTGTAACGGCAACCGTAACCAGTGGCGGCCTATGCGAAAGTAACCAGGTAAATGGTTCGGCGGTGCAGTGTAGTATGCCGCCGGCCGCTGTATCGGCAACCTTTGGCGCCGCCTCTTTATCGGTTTGTAACGAAGGTACAGTTAGTGCCACCATCACCAATTCTGAAGCCAATATTGCTTACCAAATAACTCTAAACGGTGTAGTAACTGGCAACGTGACCATAGGTAATGGCGGAACCATAACCGTAACCTCCGGACCTATTACCGCTGGCGGCACTTTGCAAATTGTAGCCCGCCGCAACTACTCGGCCGCTTGCCAAACCACTTTGAGTGCCAGTGCCACGGTAACTTTGCTTACGCCGGTACCCGCTAAACCAGTTATTGCAGCGGCCGCCAGCCAGGTATGTTATAATAGCAGCACTTTAATTAATATTACTTCTGGGTTAGTGGCCAACGATAAATATCAGCTTAAAAAAGATGGCGTCTTGTTTGGGGCCGAAGTTACGTATACCTCGGGCACATTAAGCTTAAATACCGGTGTAATCAATACCTCGGCTACTTTTACAGTAGTACATAAAAACACCAGTGGTTGTACCGCTACCTCTGATGCGGTAACCGTTAGCCCCCAAGGCCCGGCCAACAATGTAAGTGTTACCGTAAATAAAAACTCTTTATGTATTAACGAACCCGTAACCATTAGTGTAGCCACCGAATACAACAATACCAGCACCTATACTTACCAAATATTCCAATCGTTTAACAATGGCACCCCTACCCAGGTGGGTACTACCTTAACCGGCAATGGATTGGTGCAATCAGTTACTACGCCCAGTCTTACCACGGCCGGTACCTACGTATACACCGTGCGGGTTTCGTCGCCGACTTGTAGTAACGTAGCATTAACTCAATCCCAAACAGTTGTTGTGGGCTCGTCAGTAAGCATTGCCACTGTAGGCTCTACCATGAATGCTTGTTACTCAACTACCTTAACCGGAAACCAACCTGTTTCGGGTCAGGGAACCTGGACCCTGGATTCTAAGCCAACCGGCGCGTCAAATCCGGTATTCTCGAATGTAAACCAAGGCAATAGCATTGTTATGGGTTTAACTTCCGGCACTTACGTATTCCGCTGGACCATTAAGCAAACCTGTAACGATGGGTCTACTTCGTCTAGCTATGCCTTGCTTACCGTAAATGCCAACTGCCCTACTACGTACAATGTAAATCAACCGTACTACGTAAACGGTTATAACAATAACGATGTACTGGCTTACCCTTATGACAGCGAAGGTTTTGACCAAACCAGCACCAACAACTTTAGTTTGGTATCGGGCAATTTACCTGCGGGCGTTGCTTTAAACCCAACTACCGGTAGTATTTACGTATCTAATAATGGTGCGCTGGCTATGTTTAAAGGTCCTTACACGGTAAATATTACCATAAATGCAACCGATGCCCTGAATAACCTAACCACCAATATTCCGGTTACCTTAACTTTTTATCCTGAGGCTTCCCAAAGTTCTATCGACAGAACCCCGGTTACAACCTTACCGGTAGAAATACTTTACTTTACCGGTAAATTCCAGGATGGACAGGCAAAATTAGTATGGGCTACTGCTACCGAAAAAGATAACCAATATTTTCAGGTAGAAAGAAGCCTGGATGGTACTAACTTTAAAAGCCTAGGCCAAATAGCGGGTGCCGGTAATAGCATACAAGTGGTAAAATATGCTTTCACCGACAAACAAGCACCACAAGGCACCGTTTATTACCGCCTGAAACAAGTAGATTATTCTACCAACTATGCTTACAGCAAAATACTGGGTATAAATTGCAGTAATACAACCCAAACCATGGTGCCGCAATTACTGGCGTACCCTAACCCTACTGGTGGTAAAATTAAATTATCAATCTCAACAGGTGTGGCTACCACTTACGCCATAGAAGTGCGGAATTTAACCGGTCAACTGCTGCTCACGCAAGCGGTAAACCTCGACAGCAACACCAGCGAAACCGAATTAAGTCTCCAGCATTTACCTGCGGGCACTTACCTGGTAACCGCCCGCTCTGCCGATAAACAGTTAGTTACCCGTGTGGTAAAAAATTAATGTAAATATTATAACTAAAGCCCGGCGCATTTTTGCACCGGGCTTTTTTTTTGTTTAACCTATATTTAACCCAAGCTAACATTCTGTTCTATTTATACCATTTGTTTACAAATATTTAGCCTGTGGGAATTAATTTAAACAGATATTTTCGCAAGTAATTTTTGCTTTTACCTTAACCAACGCGCTCTTAAAATAAAAAATGAATAAATCAACTATGTTCTGTACCGATTGCCTTTAATAATGCTTAACTTTGCGGCGCATTATTAAAACCTAATAAATTATACATGAAAGTTTTAAAATTTGGCGGCACCTCCGTAGGTTCACCTACCAACATGAAATCGGTGGCTCAGTTAATCAACACGCCAGACCCTAAAATTGTTGTGCTATCGGCTATGTCGGGCACCACAAACAAATTGGTTCAAATATCGGAGCAGTTGTACCAGGTTAATTCCGAAAATGCTACTGCCCTGATTAACGACTTGCATCAGACTTATAAACAGGTAATTGACAGCCTGTATCAGGCCGATAAATATAAACAGAAAGCCC
The DNA here is from genome assembly GCF_057359045.1 of Adhaeribacter sp. NCBI lineage: Bacteria > Pseudomonadati > Bacteroidota > Cytophagia > Cytophagales > Hymenobacteraceae > Adhaeribacter > Adhaeribacter sp. The sequence continues at coordinate 39,988 of NZ_JBMQUD010000011.1, read as the reverse complement.
TGGACTTTATTCAGTCTCATTTTGAATTTATAAAAGCCCAGGTTAAAAATAATTTTACCGTACACGAAGAAAGAGGTATTCTGGCCCAAGGCGAATTATTATCGACTGGTTTATTCCATTTATTCCTCGAAGAAAGCAACATTCCTTCGGTTTTATTGCCGGCTCTTAATTTTATGCGCATCGACGAAAACGAAGAGCCCGATGCCGCTTTTATTGCCAAGCAATTAGCCGAAGACCTAACCCAATATCCGGGCACGAACTTATTTATTACCCAAGGTTATATTTGCCGGAATGCCTTTGGCGAAATTGACAACCTGAAACGGGGTGGCAGCGATTATTCGGCTTCCCTGATTGGGGCGGCCATTAACGCCGATGAAATTCAGATCTGGACCGACATTGACGGGATGCACAACAACGACCCGCGCATAGTAAAAAACACTTATCCCATTGCCGAGTTGTCGTTCGACGAAGCCGCCGAGCTGGCGTATTTTGGTGCTAAAATATTGCACCCATCCAGCGTACTGCCGGCCAAACAAAAAAATATTCCGGTGCGGTTACTCAATACCATGCAGCCCGAAGCCAAAGGTACTACCATTTCGGCGCGTACTGCTGGCCGCAATATTAAAGCAGTTGCTGCCAAAGATGGTATTACGGCCATTAAAATTAAATCAACGCGTATGCTGCTGGCGTACGGCTTCCTGCGGCGCATTTTCGAAGTTTTCGAAGAATACCGCACCTCTATCGATATGATTACCACTTCTGAAGTGGCCGTATCTTTAACTATTGACAACACCAAGCACCTGAAAGAAATTGTTACGGAACTGCGCGAATTTGGTACCGTAGAAGTAGACCAGAACTTATCTATTATTTGCCTGGTAGGTGATTTTATTGAAGAAAAAACCGGCACTGTATTGCGTATATTCCAGTCGTTGCAGCACATTCCTTTGCGTATGATTTCTTACGGCGGCAGCAAAAACAATATTAGCCTGGTAGTTAACACCGAAGATAAAAACGAAGCTTTAATTGCTTTAAACGAAGGTGTTTTTACAAAAACAGAACAACCCGCTCATGCTTAAAGATATGGTAGAGAGTTGGCAACACGAACCAACTCCCTTTTATTTATACGACCTGGAATTATTACGCCAGACTTTAGAAAGCGCCAGAACAGCCGCCGAAAAATATAATTTTCAGGTACACTACGCATTAAAAGCCAACAGCAATAAACCCGTGCTAAAGCTTATCCGTCAATTTGGCTTTGGTGCCGATTGCGTAAGCGGCAACGAGGTAAAACGCGCTTTAAAACGTGGTTTTAACCCCGACCATATTGTATTTGCCGGAGTAGGAAAATCTGATGCCGAAATAAATTTTGCGCTGAAAAGAGATATATTCTGCTTTAACTGCGAATCGACGCAGGAAATTGAAGTGATAAATGAACTGGCGGGCAAGTTAGGTAAAGTAGCACAGATAGCTTTGCGCATAAACCCCAACGTAGATGCCAATACCCACAAATATATTACTACCGGCTTAGAAGAAAATAAGTTTGGAATTAACTTGTGGGAGTTAGAAGGTGTCCTGACTTTGTTACAGAGTTGCCCCAATATAAAATTAATCGGTTTGCATTTTCATATCGGTTCGCAGATAACCGATTTAAATGTTTACAAAAATCTTTGTTTGCGGGTGAATGAAGTGCAACAATGGTTCCTAGACCGACAAATTTCTTTGCCCCATATTAATGTGGGCGGTGGCTTGGGCGTAGATTATTACCACCCCGACGAAAAACCCATCTCGGATTTTGAAAGTTATTTTGCGGTGTTTAACGAACATTTGCACGTACAACCCGGCCAGCAGGTTCATTTTGAATTAGGCCGGTCGTTGGTGGCGCAGTGTGGTTCTTTAATATCGCGGGTATTGTACATCAAGAAAGGCTTAACCACCAATTTTGCTATTCTGGATGCCGGCATGACTGAATTGCTCCGGCCTATGTTGTACCAGGCGTACCACAAAATCGAAAACTTATCCAGTGCAGATGCTGAGGTTAAATACAACGTGGTAGGCCCTATTTGCGAATCGACGGATTGTTTTGCGAAAGATGTTTTCTTACCTGAAACCAAGCGCAACGATTTTGTAGCCATTCGTACGGCCGGTGCTTATGCCGAAGTGATGGCCTCGGAATACAACCTGCGCGACAAAGCCCCGGCGGTTTACGTTGGCCTGGAAGTTAAAAGCACTTATTAATAATTAAGAAACTATTAAAGTTTACTGCAGAGCGCATATTATTTAATAAATAAAAAGGGCACCTTACTCAGGTGCCCTTTTTATTTATTATTTACTATTCATTATCTATCTCTAAAGTTTATAGATTACAAATCCAAGGCTCGTTTTTTCAGTACCCGGAATTCTTCGTCGGTTATAGACCCGCGAACCCGTAACTGCTCCAGCCGTTCTATGGTCGAGATAGATTCTTCAACCCCTTTAGAATTGGAATTTGTATCGCCGCCGGAAACCGGTGGTGCCACGTAGCGGGCATCATCGCTTGTCCGGGTATGCGTATGCATATCACTGTTATCGTTCACCCGGTTTGAGTCGTAAAAACGCGAGTCGTTAAAACTTTCGTCCTGGTAAAAGTCGCTGGATATACGACGCGGTGCTACTGTGGCTTGCGACTCGGTTTGCGTATAATTAGCGTTGTTTACGCTCCGGTTACGGTCATTGGGGTGCATATAAGCTTCCCGCACCGAGTATTCATAATCTTCGGTAATGGCCCCGCCCTGGTAAGTAGGGTAACTGTTTATGGTATTCGAATCGATATTGGTAACAAAAACGTTGTTGCCTTTTTTATCGAGGGCGGCGGCCCCTATGGGTACCAGCAGGTAAGCTTCGTAGCCATCATTAAAAAACCGCTTATCGGCAGCCAACGATAAATACCGCACTTTCATCTCCTGGGTATCTACAATTAAATCTTTTACCACACCCAGGCTTTCGCCATCAGAACCTACTACGCGCCAGCCGCGCACATCGGGGTTATCTTTAGCTACTTTAAAATCTTTGGAGTTACTTAACGGAATCAGGCGGTCAGACCCGCTATTTCTTATTTCTTCGTTTTTCATAGTTTTTTCGCATTTACAGTGTTTCTAAACAATGGGGGTTTACACCAAAACCAGAGGTGTACTAACCGAGGTAACCATACCGGTAGCCGGCACATCGTCATCTATTTCGGTGGTTTCGGGTTTATACGCAAATTCGTAAACAGCCCAGGCAATTAATGCCAATAGCAACAGGAGCAGAAGCCAACGCCAAACCGGCGCTTTTTTTCGTTCAATATTAATTTCAGCCATAGTTTTAAATAAATTTTAATTTGTTTACAGGAGTTACCGCACAAGCGACGGACAAGTATTTCCAAAGTTCACCTCCCGGCCGTTTGCCGCCTAAATTTTAAATCTAAAAACAAACATGAAGGCCACTACTTTTACCGGCTTGGCGTACAAACCCAGAAATATTTTCCTGAATTTTTAATACGCTGACGATCAATAATATGTTTGCGCACGGGTAAAAGTAGGCCCTGCCCGATAGCTAAAACGGAATCATTTACCCCGGCAAAGAGCCAAAATTTTACGTACTAAACCGAAGAAGATAATAGGAAAAGTAAAGTGTAAATTTTATAAAAATATGAATGCTGCTTGCTGCTGAAAACCGCACGTTTAACCGTATTTGTTTTATTTAAAACGGGCAGGTTAGGCTCCAGTTAAATGCTTTGATTAAATACAGGCGGGTAATTAAAAATTAAAAGAGAAATAAAAAATCCGGCTCGCTGGTAAGTATGGGCTTAAATGCAGCAAACTCATTGGCCAGTTGTAAAGCATTTCCGGTCGCGTATTTATCGGCACTTAATATAAAAATATCTTCGCCAAGGGCCTCTACAATTTCGGTTTTGGTCCGGCGGGTTAATTTTTGCAGATCTTCGCGGGTATAGCCGGGCTTAAGCGTAAGAATAAACTGGTTGGTTATGCCCAATAAATTATCCCCTACCGGTGATTTAAAAGCCGGATTAGCGTAACGCACCACCTCGGCTTTGGCCAGAAGTACCAAAGCGGCTTCTACTTCGGTGCAGGTTAAACCATCTTGCAGTAACACAATGGTGGCATCGGCACTACCGGTATTATAACTATTTTCGATACCCGCCAGAAAAACATATTGAGCGATAAACGCTTCTTTTTCGGATAGCGTAATAGCAGGGTCAAAGCCAATAATTATTTTAGTTGTATTTACCGTACCCAGGTTTGCCGGGGCATTGTTATACAAATAAGAATATTCCGGACAAGGTGTAGTACGTTTTTTCCGTAGCCATTCGGTTTGCGCCGCCTGGCCGGTAAGCTGAGGTTCTAAATATTCTTTCTGGCAACCCATTGCCAGCACACAAAAAAGCCCCAAATAAATATTGGTTATAATTATCCGCCCCATACCAATTCCGTTATTATTTACCTTTAAGTTTACGCCCGCCCAACTGCATTAGTTAAACAAACCAGTCATTATTTAGGTTATTTACCAGTTTTGCGGTTAATACTAATTATTATGGGTATAAGTAGTTATTTTGAGGCTTGAAATATCTTTATAACTTTGCCTGCTTGTAGCCAAATAAAACAAATGAAGGCTTTAAAAGAAACCAATTTCCTGTTTCCGGAGCAAACCGGTTTTTATCGCGGCAAAGTACGTGATGTGTATTATTTCCAAGATAAGCTGGCCGTAGTTGCTACCGACCGAATTTCGGCGTTTGATGTGGTATTACCCCGGGCCATTCCGTACAAAGGGCAGGTACTAAACCAAATTGCGGCTTACATGCTGGCTGCTACCGCCGATGTGGTACCCAATTGGGTTTTGGCCCAGCCCGACCCCAGCGTAACCATTGGCGTTAAATGCGAACCGTTTAAAGTAGAAATGGTAATCCGGGGTTATTTAGCCGGGCATGCCTGGCGTGAATACAAAAGCGGCAAGCGCGAAATTTGCGGCCAGGCCTTACCCGAAGGGCTCCGCGAAAACGATAAATTGCCTCAACCTATTATTACGCCGACCACCAAAGCCGCCGAAGGCCACGACGAAGATATATCGCCCGAAAACATTATAGCTACTGGTCTTGTTACTAAAAATGATTACGAGCAACTGGCCCAATATACCCAGGCCTTATTTGCCCGTGGTACCGAAATAGCCGCCGCGCGCGGCTTAATTTTAGTAGATACCAAGTATGAATTTGGCAAAGCAAACGGCAACATATACCTTATCGATGAGATTCATACCCCCGACTCTTCAAGGTATTTTTACCAGGACGGTTACGCCCAACGCCAGGCCGCCGGCGAACCACAACGGCAATTATCGAAAGAATTTGTGCGGCAGTGGCTCCTGGATAATAATTTTAGCGGGCAAGCCGGGCAGCAGGTACCCGAAATGAGCGACGAATGGCTGGCCGAAATATCGGGGCGGTACATTGAGTTGTACGAAGTAGTAACCGGCCGGGAATTTGTTAAAACACCTTACGATAACGTTTTAGAACGAATACAAACTAGTATACACCAAAACATTTTAGCGGCAACGCCATAATAAATAGATAAATAATCTTTACCTTCGCACTTAGAACCATATTGCAATACGTATGAAATACACTATCGATAAAAAAGAAAATTACACCATCATTACCATTGATGAGAAAAAATTAGATACTACTATTGCTCCTGACCTGAAATCTGAATTTGTTAAATTAAATGCCGAAGGCATTAGTAACCTGATTCTGGATTTGAGCAATGTAAAATATACCGATTCTTCGGGGTTAAGCTCTATTTTGATTGCTAATCGTTTGTGTAACTCATCTAACGGTTTATTAATTTTGGCTGGTTTGCAAGACCATGTCATGAAACTGATTACCATCTCTAAGCTGGAGTCGGTTTTAAATATTTTACCAACCGTAGAAGAAGCCATTGATCGGGTATTTTTGCACGAAATTGAGCGCGATTTAACAAACAAAGAAGAATAGTTTTAGCACCGGCGGATATTGGATTTTGAGTTAAAAATATTAGGCAGTTCTTCGGCCACACCATCTCATAACCGTAACCATACCGCCCAGATATTAGCCATTGGCAACCAGTTAAACTTAATTGATTGCGGCGAAGGCACACAAATGCAGCTGATGCGCTATAAAGTAAAGCATCAGCGCATTTGTAATATTTTTATTAGTCATTTGCATGGCGACCATTTTTTTGGTTTGTTTGGTTTACTCTCTACCATGCACCTGCAACAGCGTACCACACCCCTTACCATTTACGGGCCGCCCGGTTTAGCTGATATTTTAACCCTACAGTTTAAATATTCCAACACCCAGTTTTCGTTTAAACTCGATTTTCACGAACTGGATACTTCGGTTTACAAAAAAATTCTCGACGACAAATTTATAACCGTACACACGCTGCCCATGCAGCACCGGGTAAGTTGTTGCGGCTTTTTATTCCGGGAAAAACCCAAGCCCCGCCATTTAGTTAAAGCAAAACTTCCCGGTTTTCTGTTGCCGCCCCAATTAATACGGCTTAAAAACGGAGAAGATATTCTGGACGAAGCCGGCAATATATTAGTCCGGAATGCCGATGTTACGTCTGCCCCCAGCCATAGCCGTTCGTATGCTTACTGCAGTGATACCCGGTATAAAGAAGACCTGATTCCTTATATAAAACAGGTAGATTTGCTTTACCACGAGGCTACTTTTTTAGATAATATGCGCGACCGGGCCGTTTATACCTACCACAGCACCGCTAGGCAAGCTGCCCTGCTGGCCCAGAAAGCCGAAGTAAAACGCTTATTAATCGGTCATTTTTCAGCGCGCTACAAAGATCTAAACGTTTTACTCGAAGAAGCCAAAGCCGTTTTCGATAATACCCACCTGGCTATAGAAGGTAAAACCATTGGCTTACTGGAATAATTTACCGGTTCTTTAAATCAGTGAACTGATACCTACCGCCTAAACACCTGCAGCGTTTATTTTTATATAGCAGTAGCTTAATACCCAAACGTAGTTTAAATTAGGCGCAGTAAAACAGATTCTTTCCCATCTATCTTATGTCGGCACCCGATTCTCTTTTGCAGCAGAAAAAAAATAATTTATTTTTAATCCTGGGTAGTATTTTCCTGGCCAATGCATTATTAGCCGAATTAATTGGTGTAAAAATATTTTCGGGCGAGGCCATTTTTGGTTTGCCGGGTGCGCAAATTCCGGTGCTCGCCAACTTTAAACTCGATTTTAATTTAACGGCTGGGGTGGTAATCTGGCCCATTGTTTTTATTACCACCGATGTAATAAATGAATATTTTGGGAAAGCCGGGGTTAAGAAAATAAGCTTAATTACCGTAGCACTTATTATTTATATGTTTCTGGTAATTACGGTTATTACCCATTTGCCTCCGGCTCCTTTCTGGATTGATGTTAATAATCCAGATGCCACCGGTCAACCTTTTAATATTGATTATGCTTTTAATGCTATATTCCGGCAGGGCGGCGGCATTATTATTGGTTCGGTTACGGCTTTCCTAATTTCGCAGTTCTTAGATGCCTCGGTATTTAGTTGGTTCCGGCAACTTACCGGCAACAAAAAAATCTGGCTGCGGGCCACAGGCTCTACTTTGGTATCGCAATTGATAGATTCTTTGGTGGTGCTGTTTATTGCTTTTTACGTTTTTGCCGACTGGAGTTTGGCGCAAGTACTTTCGGTAGCGTTTATTAATTACCTGTATAAATTTACCGTAGCCATATTACTTACGCCGCTGGTTTATTTGGCCCATTACCTCATCGATAAATATTTAGCTAACGGTACCCGCCAGGTTGTTGCAACTTTGGAAGAAGACCAGACTTTACGGGTTTAAACCGGCAAACAACTGCCGTTCTAATTTACTTGCCCGCAGTAGGTATCTTTAGTTCTTCTAAGTAAATTGCGCCAAATTTATTACGTATGTCCAGAATATTAACCGGAATACAAAGTTCGGGCCGGCCGCATTTAGGTAACCTGCTCGGGGCTATTTTGCCCGCTATCGAACTTTCTAAGCAATCGGCGAATGAGTCGTTGTATTTTATTGCTGATTTACACTCGCTTACCACCGTGCGCGATGCTGATGCATTGCGCCAGAATACCTACGCGGTAGCTGCGGCGTGGCTGGCCTGCGGTTTCGATACCGACCGCAATATTTTTTACCGCCAATCAGATGTGCCGGAAGTGTGCGAGCTTACCTGGTACTTGAGCTGTTTTACGCCCTTCCCTATGCTGGCCAACGCGCATTCATTTAAAGATAAATCTAGTCGGCTGGCCGATGTAAATGCGGGCTTGTTTACTTACCCGGTGCTCATGACCGCCGATATTATTTTGTACGATGCCGACTTTGTGCCCGTGGGAAAAGACCAGATGCAGCATCTAGAAATCGCCCGTGATATTGCCACCGCCTTTAATAATCGCTACGGCGAAACTTTTGTAGTGCCGCAGGCCCGCATCGATGAAAACGTAATGACAATACCGGGTACCAACGGCGAAAAAATGAGTAAATCTTACGGCAATATTATTGATATTTTTGCCCCGGAAAAAGAACTTAAAAAAGCGGTTAAATCAATTATTTCGGATAGTAAATCTTTGGAAGAGCCCAAAAACCCGGACGAGGATACTACTTTTAAATTATACGCTTTGCTGGCTTCGCCCACCGAAACCGAAACCATGCGCCAAAATTACCTCAATGGCAACTATGGTTACGGCCACGCCAAACAAGCGCTTTTTGAGTTAATTTTAAATAAGTTTGCGTCGGAACGGGAACTGTTTAATTATTACCAAAGTAATTTACCCGAAGTAGATCAGAAACTACAAATTGGCGCCCAAAAAGCCCGCGAAATTGGTTCTAAAACCTTAAACCGGGTCCGCGAAAAAATTGGTTATTTAACTAAATAAATCAGACTTAACTAGCTAGAAAGTTTTAAATATACAATTAGCTTAATTAAAAATCAGCATTAAAAGCGCCCCTAATTTAGGGCTCCTGTCAGGACACAAAGCAAAAATTACCCTGTCATGCTGAAAGCATCTATTGATTAGAAAGTAGAGTAGGGAATTAAAGTTATTACTAGAGGTACCTGTAAGGTATTCTAACCCAAAGTTCCTTTTAGGATAGCAATATGAATCTTGATTTATATAATTGAATTACCTTTAATCCGTGTCCTAATCGTAGTTAAATATAGGAGGAACAGGACAGGTAAAATTACACCTGCTATTAATACAAGATTATTTTCGTCGTACTACATAAAATAAAAATCCTGAGTTAACCTTCATGGTAAACTCAGGATTTTATATGCCAGTATTGCGGGTTTATTCTGCTTTCCAAACTTCTTCCTGCACGGTACTACCCACCAACAAAATCAACCGGGTAGGATTAGGTACCAACACCAGGCGCGATTCTTTATTCGGATATTTATCGGTATCAACCCATACGCCTTCGCCTTTTAGCGGCACATTGTTATCGGTATTGGTTAATTTGCTCGGTAAATAAGCCGTTGGCAAAAGTACATCCGAATCGGGACAAATGCGTTCATGCACTTCTTCCAAAACCCCTTCTAAATAATCGCCGTAGGTTTCGTTAAATTCATCTTCCATGTCATGAAGCTCTTCCTCTGCATCATCGTACCGCTTATCGTTATACGATAATTTGCTTAATTCCTCTTTTTTCCGGATTAATGATACGAGAGAAGTATTTAATTCTGTAATATTCATAAAAGCACGAGCTATAGATTTAGCACAAAGTTTAAAACATGAATCAGTAATTGCAAGTAAATATCTATATTTTACAAAATAACTAATTAAGTTCGAGAATTAAATTACTTAATTAATAAATTAGCAAAAATCAACCGGAAGAATAGTGGGCCAAACAAATGCAGCTTAAACCAGAATTACGGATTGCCAATTAAAAAATTTAAACTTACCCAGGTTAAATTTTCGGTAATATTTTACTGGTAAATGAGGCAAAATTTACTTTCCGTAAAAACGCTTAATTTTTACTTTTGCCCAGTATAAACTAAAACTTTACCCGGTACCAAATGCGTACCACAATGAATTAAAAAATAAAACTATGTTAGAACCAGCTATTCAGAGCAAAATAGACGCCTGGCTGAACGGGCCTTATGACGACGAAACCAAAGCCGAAATAAAACGATTAACCGACCAGGGCGAAACCGAAGCTTTGGGCGATGCTTTTTACCGCGACCTGGAATTTGGTACCGGCGGTTTACGGGGTATAATGGGCGTGGGCAGCAACCGTATGAATCGCTACACGCTAGGCGCCGCTACCCAGGGCTTGAGTAATTATTTAAAAAAATCTTTCCCGAACGAGCAAGTTAAAGTAGCCGTAGCCCACGACAGCCGCAACAACAGCCCGGAGTTTGCCCGCATTGTAGCCAGTATTTTTAGTGCCAACGATATAAAAGTATATTTTTTTGAAGCCCTCCGCCCTACCCCGGAGCTCTCGTTTGCTATCCGGCATTTGGGCTGCCACAGCGGCGTAGTGCTTACGGCCTCGCACAACCCCAAAGAATACAACGGTTACAAAGCTTACTGGAACGACGGCGGCCAGGTAGTGCCCCCCCACGACAAAAATATTATTCAGGAGGTAAATGCCATTACATCGGTAGAAGCGATAAAATTTGAGCCGAAAGAAGAAAATATTCAAGTAATCGGGGCCGAGGTAGACAATGCTTACATTGAGATGGTAGCCAACCTGGCGGTAAACCCCGAGGTAATTAAACGGCAACAGGATTTAAAAATAGTTTATACCCCTATTCACGGCACCGGCATTACTTTGGTTCCTAAAGTACTAGAGCGATTAGGCTTTACCAATGTAACTATTCTGGAAGAACAAGCTACCCCCGATGGCAATTTCCCGACGGTGGTTTACCCCAACCCCGAAGAAAAAGAAGCCATGAGCCTGGCCTTGCAAAAAGCAAAAGATTTGGATGCCGATTTGGTACTGGCCACCGATCCGGATGCCGACCGCGTAGGCATTGGTGTAAAAAACCTGGACGGCGAGTTTGTGCTCCTGAATGGTAACCAAACCGGCAGCTTGCTTATTTATTACCTCATTAAAGCCTGGAACGATGCGGGTAAACTAACCGGTAAAGAATTTATTGCCTACACCATTGTTACCACCGATTTGATTGGCGAAATCGCGAAGAAATACGGGGTAAAATCTTACCAAACCTTAACCGGCTTTAAGTACATAGCCGAAGTTATCCGGTCTTTAGAAGGCCAGGAGAAATTTATTGGTGGCGGCGAAGAAAGTTACGGTTACCTGGTCGGCGATTCGGTGCGCGACAAAGATGCTGTGGCCTCTTGCGCCATTATTGCCGAAATGGCAGCGGCAGCAAAAGACCAGGGTAAAACGCTGTATCAGCTCATGATTAGCATGTACCAGGAGTTCCGGTTTTACAAAGAAGATTTGATTTCGCTTACCAAAAAAGGACAACGGGGCCAGCAAGAAATTGCCGAAATGATGCAGGAATTGCGCCAAAACCCTCCCCAAACCATTAACGGCTCGCCGGTAACGGAAATGCGCGATTACAAAAGTGGCGTAATTACCCAATTAGCTTCCGGCGCAACTGAATCTTTCGAAATGGAACGGTCTAACGTACTGCAATTTATTACCGAAGACGGCTCTAAAATATCGGCCCGGCCATCTGGTACCGAACCCAAAATTAAATTTTACTTTAGCGTTAACACCGAATTAACCACAGAAGCAGATTTCGATAAAGTAAATAAACAACTCTCTGATCGTATCCAGAATATTATAACGGATATGAAGCTGAAATAAAAGTTTTATTTTTCAGAAAGCAGGCCCGGAATAGGGCCTGCTTCTTTTTAAAACTGATTTATGAAAAAGTAGAAATACAAACGGCTGGGATAAGCAGGAGCCATTATAAAAAACAGCTATTTACAAAATAATATTATTGGTAGCAATGGAAAAACATAAGGGAAGAAAGATAGGACTAATTCAAAACCGGCTTTCATTTAACATAAAAAGACTAATATACATAAATATAAGTTGTAAATATTAAAAAATTTATGTTAAATAGAATATTCCATTACTTAAAGAGTAGTTGGGCGATGGAGAAAATTAATTGAATAAACTTCAGTTTTTTACAATTGGAAATTTAACGATCTCTTATTCCCTACTGCTCTGTTTTACAATTAAACAGAGCTATATTAAATTAGTACGTACCTGAAAATACTTTACAGTTTATACAATTAAAGTTCTATTTAATTTATCTACTAACCGCACAGTTTCCTTATGCCTGCCAAGGATAATGCGTATTTAGCTGCTGAACTATCTGAAATCATACTTTTTCTGACTTATATTTTATACTGTTGCTTAGCTACTTTAATCATGGTCTCTAAGGCAGTATTCTGCAATTGTAATTGCGTTACTTGCGCTTACTTTTTTTCTGCTTCAGTACAATCTTTAAATAATGGCTTAACGTACCGGCTAAGTGTTGCAGCATTATAATCGTTACATTCTGCGTACAGGAATCAAGGCGAGTAATTCGTTGCCTAAATAAATTTAAAAAAGGATCAAAACCTTTACTTCTATCGGTCGCTTTAACTTCTTTGGCTCCTTAGTTAATTTTGAGCGCGAGACCATCAAGGAAAAACCAAAGCTGATTTAGTAGCAACCAAGACCAGAGGGAAACCGAGTGTTTGATTTTCCGAAGAAAATAGAATAAGCCATGTCGAATATAAATTTTTATTAATCCATTAGTAAGACTGTAATGTAGATGAAGACTTTAGGAACATGTAAAGCACACTAAGAATATATCAAAAAATTCTACCTCATATACCAATTTGGTACTTATGTCAATACTAAAAAGTAAAGCCAACAGAGGTCATAATGTTTCGGGGAGCTCCCGGGAAAGCCCGAACGTAATCGTAACCACCAACAAAGTAATATTTATTGAAGATGTTATTCAGATTAGCACTTAACCTGAATTTATTAACCTGGTAGAATAGCGCGGCATTTACAACGGTATAAGATGGCCAGTATTGCCACACTTTATTACCGGTTGTTATAGCATCAACCGGTAACTCCATCCGGCGGTTGCCCACGTAATTTCCACCAAAGGCAAACCCAAAACCTTGCAGTTCGGGACTGGTAAAGGTATACTTCGCCCATAAACCGGAGGAATGTCGGGGAGCATTAGGGGCCTCCTTCCCATTTTCAATTTCCAAATCAGATTCTAAAACCTGGGTTTGGTTAAAAGCATAATTAAAATTTAAACTAAGGTTGGTGGTTACGCGCCCGGTCAACTCCAGTTCGGTACCCTGTGATTTCACCCGGCCGTTTTGCCGATAGATAGGGTTGCCTGCATCCGTTATCAGACCAGTGTTCACCAGCATATCCTTTTTCTCAATGTAAAAGAAAGCCAGTGTGGCAAATAATTTCTCCTGTAAAAACTCGCCTTTAAGTCCGGTTTCGGCTTGAAAACTCGTCTCGCTTTTAAAAGGGGTGCTGCTGCCATAATTTTCGGGGTTGCGCACAAAGGCCGGGTCGATGGGCTTATAGCCCTGGCTGTAACTGGCAAAGTAGTTAATGTTGTTTCTTACCTTATAAGTCAGGCCAGCGCGCGGCAGCAAAACATTCTGGTTAATTTTTTCGGTTTCTGTCTGGTATACCCGCTGGTCGCGGAAAAATTCCTGGCGCAAGCCCAGCAGCAACTTTAACCGCTCGGTTACCTTAATTTGGTCTTGCACAAAAACACCGGTGGTGCTGTAGCCCGAATTCAGGTAATCGACGAAAAACAAAGCCAAGGGCCGGCGGATGTATTTACTTGGGTCGCGGAGCTCGTAAGTTGGCTTATTCAGGTCAAATAGCAGGGGCACTTTTTTGCCATCCATCTCCATTTCCCGGGCTTCCCACTGGTGGCCCTTCTGGTCTGTCTGAAATTTTATATGGTCGAGTCCGGCTATTAAATGGTGGTGCAGTTGGCCGGTATGGCCTTTTACTGAAAAGTAGGTAGCTATATTATCGGTGTACTCGCTTATCTTTTTCGCCATATACCGCATATTCATAATTGTATTGGCGGGCGCATCGGCAAAAGTGTTTAGGGTCCGGTGTTCGCTCAGGTCTTCGTGATAAATAAACTTCAGGTAAGCCGCATTAAAAGAAAGCCAATCGGTTAGTTTATGATTCAGCGTGGCATTAACCGAAATATCTTTTACCTTATAATAATCGCTGGGCTGGCTTAAGGTAAACGACCGGGGCAAGGCGTAAAAATCGCCGCCCCGAATGCCCATGCCGCGGTCCAGGAAACCATTAAAGGAACTGTAAACCAATTCGGCATTAACGGTGGTTTTAGAGGTTGGCCGGAAAGTTACGGTGGGGGCTATCAGCAAAGAGGTTCTGTCGTTTACATCCCGGAAGGTTTTGGTATCTTCAAACCCCACGTTGAGGCGGTAAAGCAAACTTTTATCTTCGTTTAGTGGCCCCGTAAGGTCTACGGCGGTGCGCACGGTCTGGAAGCTACCGACCGAAAAATTAACGGCTTTCCGGTGTTCTTCTAAAGGCTTTTTAGTTACCAGGTTTACGGTTCCGCCCGGGTTGATATCACCGAATAAGGCAGCGCCGGGACCTTTCAGAACCTCGATGCTTTCAAGGTTAACGGTTAGCGGTACCCGGAAAAAACTGGTGCCGTAGCCGTAGCCCGACCTTAACCCGTTTACCAGGCGAAAACCGGTGCCGAAACCATTCCGGAACCCCCGGATGGTCAAGTCGTCGTAGCTGGAATATTGGTTTACACCGGCCAGGTTATTTACTACCTCGGTAATCTGGAACGCTTGCTGCTCCTCTATTAATTCTTTGGTTACCGACGAAATTGTCTGGGGCACGTCTATTACCCGGCTTTCTATTTTAGTACCGATAAAACTTTGCTTATTAACGTAGTTGGTTTCTTTACGCCCCAATACTAAGACCTCCTGCATCAGGTTATCTTTTTGCGTCAGGGTTATATTTATTTGTATGTGCGGCGATACCTCCGATAAGGTAACCCGTTCTACTTTTTCAGAAAAACCTACCCCTCTGAGCAGCAGCACGTATTCCCCGTAAGGCAGGTTACCAATACGGAAATTTCCGGCCAGGTCGGTAGTGGTTCCTTGGGTTGTACCTTGCAGGCCTACAGAAATTCCCACTAAAGTATTTGCCTGCTTATCTGTTACCACCCCGCTTATGCTGCCCAGGTCTAGGGCAAAAGCCGGTACCCCGAATAAAAGGAGTAGCATGAATCCAAAACAATATTTCATTTTAATAAAACTATTAAGGTTAAATCCTTCAGGCATAACTAAAGGTTAATCCGGTTCTTTTAATTTGGGTTCCTGTTTCCTGGGTTTCGGTAAGCATAAAATCCAGATGCTGGGTTCTGAAGATAGAATCATCGTCCTGACACACCAGACGAAAGCCTTGTTTCTGCCAAAATTCCAGTGCTCCGGTTAAGAAAGGATGGGTATGTAGGTAAAGCGTTTCCACGCCTTTCTGGAGGGCTTGCTGCTTTAATGCTTTTACCAACCGGGTGCCCAAGCCGGTCCTTCTTAGTGCCGGCTCCACATAAAGCTTCAGTACTTCATTGGTGGCTTGGTTCGGGTAAGTTAAATGAGGAAACCGGTGGTCGTACGGGCGCATGCCAATGGTACCGACCAGCTGCCCGGCCGGGTTGGTTGCCATCAGAAAGTTTGCCTGTTTATCTTCTAAATAGCAGGCTTCAAAGTGGGCCAAATCGTAGGGCAATTGGCAGTTATTAATCATCGGAAAAAGCTCCCGCCGGAATTGCATGACGTAAGAAATTAATTCCGGAATCCTCCCCTTTTCTACTTCTTCTATTTTCAACTGCATAAAATATTATTTACCTGCCACCACCAAGGTTTTATTATTTACCTGAACGGTCGTGAAATTTACATTATAAACATGCTCCAGAAAGGTGCTATCGTGGTAGCCAAAGCCTGGCGGCGGAGATACAATCGTTTTATTCTTCATGAAAAAACAGTTATCGGCATACAGAAAGGCCAGATTGGGGTCATGCATAATAGCGATAATCGTATACTGCTGCTGCGCCAGTTTTTTCAATTTGTCCAGTACATAAGCCTGGTAGTACACATCTAAATGGTTGGTGGGCTCATCCAGCATAATAATTGAGGGGTTTTGCACCAGCACCCGGGCCAGCATCACCAATTGCTGCTCCCCACCCGAGAGCTCGGTATAAGGCCGGTCTATCAGGTGGCTAATGTCCAACTCCGCCAAGGCCTGCTCTACTTTTTCCAGGTCTGATTTTTTAGGGCTAAATGTAGAGAAAGCTGCCCGGCCCGTCAGTACCACGTCTCTTACATTAAAAGGAAAAACCGCCTTATGAAACTGCGGCAAAAAGCCAATAACGCTGGCGCACGCGGCATAGGAAAGCTCTTTGCGCTCTTTGCCCAGGAGTTTCACCGAACCGGTCCGGTATTTTTCCAAGCCTGCTATAATATTAAAGAGCGTGGATTTTCCGCTTCCGTTCCGGCCCAGCAATACCGAGAATTTACTGGGGGGAAAAGAAATATTTACCCCGTTCAGGATGGAAGTATTGCCGTACCCAAAACTTAAATTATTAACTTCAACTGCCTGCATCATACCCAATTAATTTTATTTCTTTTCATTAAGAAGATGAAAAAAGGTGCCCCGAACAGCATGGTAAAAATGCCAATGGAAATTTCGAACTGCATCAATGACCGGGAAAAGTTATCGATAATCAGCAGGAAAGAACCGCCAAAGAAAATATTGGCCGGTATTGCTTTCCGGTTGTCGGGGCCAACCAGCATCCGGGTCAGGTGTGGTAGAAAAAGCCCGTACATACTTATAATACCTGCTGCAGCCACCGCGGTGGCCGTGGTTAAGGTGGCCAATGCTACTAGCAAAATTTTATCTATCCGGGGGTTTACGCCTACCGCTTTGGCTTCCTGGTCGCCTAAAGCCAGCAGGTTAAGGCGCCACCGCAGCAAATACATACCCAAAACGCCAAACGCCACCGGGGCAGCCGCATTATTTACTTTATCCCAGGAGGCATGGTGCAGATTGCCCATGGTCCATTGCACAATGGCCTGCAGTTTATAAGGGTCGCTGATATATTGCACCACGGTAAGGGCCGCGGTAAATATGCCCGAAACAATCATACCCGAGAGCACAACTGCCACAATAGATGTTTTCTTATTTGAAAAGGCAAAGGAATAAGTAAGCAACACTGAAATCACGCCCCAAACAAAAGCCGAAATATTAATGTGGATGAGCGGAAACGCGATGGCCAGCGCTGCCCCAAAAGCCGAACCGGAAGAAATACCTAATACATAAGAATCTACCAGCGGATTGCGGAAAATGCCTTGTAATACACCACCCGAGGTCGCCAACCCAGCCCCAATAATAAATGTTAAAATTACACGGGGCAGCCGTATGTTCTCTATAATATTATTAATCAGGTGCAACCGGGGCGCCTCTTCACTAATATTGCCTGCCATTACGGCCTTGCTCCACTCCCAGTAATCAGCTAAATTAAGGCCCGGCGAAGGCCCAACCGTTAAGGAATATAACAACAGGGGTACCGGCAAACCATAAATAATAAAGGCTATGAGGGCTTTTTTCATTCAAACAGGGCCTTTGCTTTTGCACCGTACAGGTTTTTCATAATTTCCTTCCGGTTCTGCTCCAGGTTGAAAGTTCCCTTTTCGGCATAAGCCATATTATGCAGCTCGATGGCGGCATTCATGATTTTAAGCGTGTGCGGGTCGTAGAAAAACGGCGGGTCCAGCACGTAAACCGCTTTGTTTTTTACCGCCGACAGGACAGATAATTCTTTTTTGCTGTATAAAACGGCCGGGTCGGTGCTCCACAGCAGGATAAGGTCCGGGTCCCAGCCAATCAGGGTTTCGGGGTTTACATTGGGCTGGTCTATGGCAAAGGTGCAGGCATTAACTACGCCGGCCAGTTGAAAGCACTCGTTCATCCGGCTGTTCTGCCCCGAAGTGGAATAAATCCGGCCACCGGACCAGGCATAATAAACCGATTTTTTAGGTCCGCCATGACTGGATTTCTGTTTAATCTCATCCAGCTTTTTTCGGGTATAAGCCAGCAGTTCCTTCGCCCGCTCATAGGTGCCGGTGAGCTTGCCTATGCTTTCCAGTTCCTTAAATAGCTGCTCATTGGTTTGCGGCGACACCGCAAACACCTTTATCCCCAGGCTTTCGAGCAAATTAATGGCATCGGTCTGTCCTGATGCCATAATAACCAGGTCGGGCTTCAGGGCTAATACACTTTCCATATTGGTAGAGGTTTCCCAGTTTCCCGGCGTGGGCAATTCTTTGCGGGCAATACGAGGGTCTAGCCGGCTGAAATATTTAAAAGTTGCGGGCTCGGTGTATATTCTGTGCTGAATGCCCACTAACGTATGCTCCGCGTTTAGCATGTACATGCCATCTAAAGCACCCTGGTAGAGCACAATTACCCGGCGGGCGGGCGCGCTAAGTTGCACTACCTTGCCCCGTACATCTTTTACTTCAATGGCACTCTTGGTTTTCTGTTCGGAGCCATTTTGAGGGTTGCAGGAAACAATTAAACAAAAACCTTTAATTAATAACAGCCACCTCTGTAGCAATATGTAGTGCCTTTTACCAAATAAATAGTTAACAGCACTTGTTCCATCCACCATATACGTTTTTTTAGCTTAAAAATTTTGCTCCGTTACCCAGAGCAAAGCTGCTCCTTTAATGGCCGTTCACAGGCGGAAAGAGCAGCTTCATGCTTGAAAAACAAATCTACGGCGGATGGATTAGAGAGAAATAAGCGCAGGATTAGAGAGAAATTATAATTTGATTAGAGCCAAATTAGAATAAAATTAGAATTCTGACCGGGCATAACAGGTACGCTTGTTTTCTTTACGTTGGCTACAGCGCATTAATAAAATAAAGAAAGCCAACCGAAAACATATCTTCCCGTCGGGGCGAAGTACGTGGTATATTTTCTGCGCGGCCATTTAAATACGTGTTTAATGAAAAGTAATTGGCAAAAAATCGTAAATTCTGGTCACTCAACGGTTTATATTCCAGCCCGACCCAATATCCCACTTTATTTCTGAAATTATTGCCCAATGTTGAGTTATCTCTCATACCCGCTGACTCGTACCAGCCTTTTGTGGTAACATACCATTTAGGAATAACCTCGTAATCGAGCCGTAAAACCGCTGTATTATAGTGTACATTCCTGGCGTAAAATAAGCTATTATCCGGTAGCCCTTCCAGAGCGTTATAGAAAGGAGAAACAATATTGGCGAAATCAACGGCCTGATAGGTTGTTTGCAGGTCCAGGTAAGTGCTAAACCGGGGCAAAACCAGTTTGTTGCCCAAAGAAACCGACCTGTTTACTTTTCCCGCGGCGTATTCCGAAATATTAAAGGTGTAAAAGGTCCGGAATTTATTCTCCGCAAAGCCGCCCCGCCAGGAAGCATATAAACCCAGGGGCGTAGCGGATGGCTTTAGCCCATTTAAGCTATACCCCGAAGCGGCGAATGTACTCGCAAAGCTCCGGTTATAGGTATTGTACACTTGCAAACTTAAAGTCTGATTAGGAAGAAACTCGTAACCCAGTTTAGCGGCTACAAAGAATAAATTTAAAATATTATTAACATACTCAGTATAATGATATTCATAAGTCGGATTATTCTCAAACTCCCAGCTACCAACTTCAGCTGCCTGTTTTCCGGCGGTTAGTTGCCATTTATAATCTTTACCAAACTTGTACTGTAAAGAAGCAATATCTAAAGCACCGGGCGCATTATCTAAATTTTCCGGTGCATGCGAGCGGTTCATTCTATATCTGAAACGGAATGACACGTTTTTATTAATATCGCCCAGCAATTCAAACCGGGATTCATCCAGTTTTAGATGTGAAATATCTTTATTTGAAATTTTATTAGAGAAGTTTAACGAACTTCTAAGTAAAAAATTAATATCGAAGTTAGTGGGTCCATCATTCTCTCCACTTTTATCAGAAAGTTTATCGAACAACGTGTTACTGTTGTTGCCTTCCTGCGCAAAAAGAGAAAAGCACGTACATACGGTAGCAATAAGCAGGAGAATATTTTTTTTAACCATTATAAGCTGTAACTGGTTAGATTTAAATTAAATCTTTAGTTGTGGTTTAATACCAGAAGTAAGGCAGAAGATTCTTTCCTATTTTGTTACACCTGATGGTGCTGTATAGGAGTTTGCCGGAACACCATTCGTTCCGTTTTAATGCTACTCACAAGTGTTTCCGTAAGCTTTCACCATCTGCCCGGGATGCAGCACCCTGCTTTCCAAACGTAGTCCAAAATTACCGCCTAGTAAGAGCTGATACAGACCAGCATCATAAGCGACACTTACCTCCTGGTTTTGGTTGAGAAATATAGGTACGTGTTTATTCCCAATCTCAAAACAAACCCTGCCCATTTCATGGATGCTTTTGGGCTCCACTACAATACATTCGCAGGGTTTAATTTTAAGCAGCACGGTAATTTGTTTATCGGCGAACAGCAAAGCGCCATCCTCTAATACCGCCTGACGGTCTTTCTGGATGAGCAGTTCCAGACCCCGGTTTGTTTTTCTTTTAATCCGGGACCTGATAACTTCATACCACTCTACTTCCAGGTAATGGATTGTTTCTGCCGCTGGCTGGCTTTGCTGCTGTTCCCCGATAATCGTTACTTCAAAAGGCTGTTCTTCGGGCATCTTTTTAGAGCTGCGCAGCCTGCAAACTGGCTTTCTTTTCGGTTACTTTGTTTACAAGCCAGTCGCACCAGGCATCCAATCCATCGCCTTTTAAACTACTCATAGTTATTACCTCGAGGGTAGGATTTACCTCTCTGGCATCTTTTGTAACTGCCTCTACTGAAAACGGTACATAAGGGAGCAGGTCGGCTTTGGAAACCACCATTAATTCGCTGGTTAAACACATGCGGGGGTACTTTTTAGGTTTATCGTCTCCTTCGGTAGCTGCCAGCAAAGTAACCCGGAAATCTTCTCCCAGGTCAAAAGCAGCCGGACAAACCAAGTTGCCGACATTTTCTATAAATAATAAATCCACACCAGATAAGTCAATATGGTCCAGGGCTTGTAAAATCATCTGGGCTTCTATATGGCACATGCCGCCGGTAACAATCTGAAGGGCATTTATGCCTACATTTTTCATCCGGATGGCATCCCGGTCCGTTTCGGGGTCGCCGACCAGTACGGCAATATTTAACCGGCTGCTCAGTTTTTTACCAGTTTCCTGCAAGAGGGTGGTCTTTCCGCTGCCCGGCGACGAGCAAATATTAATTACCAGCACATCGGGCAGCTTTTCACGGATTGCTTTCGCGACAAAATCATTCGCTTTTAGTAAATTAAGCGTAGTATGGTCGCTTTGTACAGCGCCTACCGGCATTCTGTTACTCTTGGGTTGAGCTATATTATTCATGGTTTTCTTATTTTCTGATAAATTCTACTTTACTAATTTGTAATTCTTCTCCCTGAACGATTTTTTTACTGGGCGTACCACAAGAGCAAACAAACCGGTGCTGGAGGACCTGAAAGTCTTTCTGGCAACTGGTGCAATGGGCGATGATGGGCAGTAAACGCACTTCCAATTCTACATCTGCCAGTTCCGGCTCTTCCTGCATCAATGCTTCGAAAGCGTTTTGTATCAGAATCGGTTGAATATTGCTCAACAAGCCTGCCTCTACCAACACCTTCGAAATATCTTTGTACTTATCAGGATAAGCTTCCTGCAACGTACTGAATATGTTTCTTACAACTGAAACCTCATGCATACCTGTAATTCTTTAATTACCACTCTTATTATTATACTACCTGCCTTTCATGCAGCTTTATAGCTTTGATTTTTTTAAAAAAAGCTATTTTACGCTTCTACTGGTATTTTCAGCTTGCTAATAGCGGGCATCATACTCGGCTCTAAAACAGGCGCAGAATCCTTATTTTGCGCCTCTGCATTTGTACTTTCGGCCTCCTGAATTTTATCCAGGGTAAATTCCCAGCAAAGCTGCCCCATGGTTACCAGCCAGTCGTGGAGCATATTGCCGTCATTGCCCAGGGCCCTTATCATCACGGCATTAGGCGCGCACTGCGTAAAACCGAAAGATATTTCCTGGTACTGGCCTATGAGAATCTCATCGAGTTCTTTTTTCAATTCATCGCCGTAGGGAGAAACATAAAACAAGGTGGCCTGGTGGGTAAATCCTTCGTAGAACAAAATAGATTCTATCGGCTGCTTATCCGGCTCCAGCAACTGATTATCCAGCAGCAGCAGTTTGTTATCGACAAAAATTTTGGTAACACTATGCAACCGTGAAAACTGGAACGACTCGCCCGAATGTACCCGGCCCGAAGCAATAATATCGCCCCAAATCAGGCTGCCGTTTTTAGCTACCTTTATTAAGTTCACCGTTTTGAATATAGAACCTTTGAAAGGCGTTACCGGATGCGGAATGTATTGCAACACCCCTCCGGCCTTAATATTTACCAGCGTATCTTGCTGTGCCCCCTGTCGCATAGGATGCAACTTGTTGAAGGATTGGGTAAATAATCTGAGCTGCGCTTTTTTCTGCACATCAACCTGTATCGTCAATTCATCACCATCCATCATACCGGGAGAGGCGCTCATAATAATGAGCTCAAGATGGTTGTGGAGTAATTTACCGCCATAATGCACTATTTTATAGGGGGCATTATGAAAACTGTTTTTCAAAACAGTCCGCTCCTCTTCATACTCTGCACTAACGGTGATTTGACTTTTAAGCATCTGCTGTGTTGTTTTCTAATAAAGCATTTGTTTTAATCCAGGCAATCACTTTATCCAGGCCCTCCAGCTTCATCAGGTTGGTAAATACAAAAGGGCGGTCGCCCCGCATCTTCTTCGAATCTCTTTCCATTACGCCCAGGTCGGCGTTAACATAAGGAGCCAGGTCTATTTTATTTATTATTAACAGGTCAGACCTCGTGATACCAGGGCCTCCTTTACGCGGAATTTTATCGCCTTCGGCTACGTCAATCACAAAAATGGTAACATCGGCCAGGTCGGGGCTAAAGGTAGCCGAGAGATTATCGCCGCCACTTTCCACAAATACAATTTCGGTATCCGGATGCTGTTCTACCAGGTCTTCTACCGCTTCCAAATTCATCGAAGCATCCTCGCGGATAGCAGTATGCGGGCACCCACCCGTTTCTACACCCGCAATCCGGTCTGCCGGGAGGGCCGAATTTTTCACCAGAAACTGGGCATCTTCCTGGGTGTAGATATCATTGGTAACGACACAGATGGAATAATCATCTTTCATTTTTCTGGTTAACCGCTCAATTAAAGCTGTTTTGCCCGACCCCACCGGGCCCGCTACACCAATTCTTACATGTTTTCTATCCATGGGTAAATTATATTTTTAATTATTATGAGATATACAGTCTGGAATATTGTTTCTCGTGTTGCATACAGCGTATTTCCTGCCCTATACAGCACAGCCCTACCAGGTCTTCATCCAGCGTTTCCTGTTTTTCTATTAATTCCTGTATAAGGGGTTGTAGTTGAAACAAGATTTTTTGACCGTCGTTTTGGCTTATGGGTACCAGTTTGGCACAGTTGGTAACGATACCAGCCAAAGTATTGTAGTAAAAAGCACTAAGTGCATCTTGGCGGGGAATTTCGTGCGCATGGGCATACATGGCGAAAGCAACCGGATAATGGCCATGTAATTTGCCTTCCTGAATTTTTTTCAGATAGTTGGAACACCTGGCAACCGGCTTCAGGTCCTGGGTTAGTTTCAGAAACCTGATAGCCAACTTTTTGCTGGCCATTCGTATTTCCATCGGCGCTTTTAAAGCCGTAATAAATTCGTCTTGCTTATTAAAATGGGAAACCGGTTTACGCTCATCCAGCATTTTCCAAGTTTTCATTAGAAAAGCGGCATCGTTATAATAGGTCGTATGCATCAGCATATTCCTGGCATAGGTATAGGCAGTCGCAGAATCTTTTACAATGCCCTGGCTTACATAAGATTCCAGTCCATAGGAATGCGTAAAGCTTCCTATCGGAAACATAGAATCATTAATCTGCAATAATGTTAATAAAGGATTCATGCGATGCCTTATTTTTAATTTTGATGCGTTGGTGATAATCAACGGTATGTTTGTTGACGTTCAGCGCATGGGTTTTGAGTAATTTCCGGGTCTCTCTTTTGGGCTCGTATCCAAAACGCTGCAGCAATTGAAACAGCGGGTTTTCATAAGCTACCAGTACGTCTGCCGCTTCGTTAATAAAAATAGGAATGTGTTTATTACCTATTTCAAAACAGATGACGCCCATAGCGCGGTAACTTTTAGGCTTAAACACAATACAATCGGTTGGCTTAATTTCTACTACTATGGCAACCGACTCATCTATGTATAAAATATCCCCTTCTTCCAGCGGCGTGCTATCTTTCCGGATGCCCAGCTCTCTACCCTGCCGGGTTTTTTTGCGGATAATAGTTTTAGCGGTATCGAACCAATCTATATCTACTACATCTACCTCCAGACCCTGCAAGCGCTGTTCTTTAATATTTCCGATTACTCTCTCTATGCGAATCATGTCTGACAGATGAACACCGGGTTTTCACTGCCGGTGACCATGAATCTGGTTTGTTTTAGAACAAGAAATACAACTGGCCCATCGGCACTACTTTTATAGGCTCGCAGGTAAGAACTTGTCCATCGGCGGTTACCGTATAAGTTTCGGGGTTAACCTCAATTTTAGGCATCACATCGTTATGCACCATGTCTTTCTTGCCTACTTTGCGGCAACCTTTTACTGGCAACGATTTTTTATTAAGTTTTAACCGCTGAATGCTGCCGTTTTTAAGCGAAATTGCCGATACAAAATTGAAGCTGCATTGCTGGATGGCTTTACCGTAATGACCAAACATATGGCGGTACATTACCGGCTGCGGCAACGAAATAGAACCATTCGGGTCGCCCATCTTAGCCCCTACCACTAATCCTCCTTTTATAATCATATCGGGTTTCACACCAAATAAGCCGGTATCCCACAGTACTAAGTCAGCGTGTTTGCCTATTTCTACCGAACCTACGTACTCATCAATGCCGTGGGCCTTGGCCGGATTAATGGTGTATTTAGAAATGTAGCGCTTCACCCGGAAGTTATCGGCACCTGTTTTATCTGGGGCCAGCGGGCCTCTTTGTAATTTCATTTTATGGGCGGTTTGCCAGGTGCGCAGTATTACCTCACCTACCCGGCCCATGGCCTGGCTATCCGACGACATAATGCTGAACACGCCCATATCCTGCAATATATCCTCCGCTGCCATAGTTTGCGGCCTGATGCGCGAATCGGCAAAGGCTACATCCTCCGGAATACTTTTGTCCAGGTGATGCACCGACATTAACATATCCAGGTGTTCATCGGCGGTATTTACCGTGAATGGTTTGGTTGGATTGGTAGAGGCGGGTAGTACATTGGGGTACATGGCTATTTTAATAATATCTGGTGCGTGCCCGCCACCGGCTCCCTCTGTATGGAAGGTGTGTATGGTTCGGCCATTAATGGCCTTAACGGTATCTTCCAGGAAGCCGGCTTCATTCAAAGTATCGGTATGAATTGCTATCTGTACATCGTACTTATCCGCCGCTTGCAGTGCAATATCAATAGTTGATGGCGTTGACCCCCAATCTTCGTGTAATTTAAGGCCCAAAGCGCCGGCTAATATTGGCTCAGATGCTGTTTTAACGGTAGAGGTATTTCCTTTCCCAAAGAAACCCAGGTTCATGGGTATGGCCTCGGAGGCCTCCAGCATTCTTTCAATCCAGTATTTACCGGGGGTTACGGTGGTTGCCAGGGTGCCATCTACCGGACCGGTACCGCCGCCTATCATGGTGGTAGTGCCACTAAAAAGGGCCACATCTATCTGCTGGGGGGCAATAAAGTGAATGTGGGTATCAATGGCACCGGCGGTAACAATTTTACCGGCACAACCGTGCACCTCGGTAGCGGCCCCAATAATCATACCCTTG
Source organism: Adhaeribacter sp. (assembly GCF_057359045.1). Lineage (NCBI taxonomy): Bacteria > Pseudomonadati > Bacteroidota > Cytophagia > Cytophagales > Hymenobacteraceae > Adhaeribacter > Adhaeribacter sp. The sequence goes on along the minus strand of NZ_JBMQUD010000011.1, from coordinate 13,847 downwards.
GTTACTCCTTGTTGGGTATCCGGGTTACCGGCTTTACCTATGCCTACTATTTTACCATTCTTTATCCCGATATCGGCCTTTACAATACCCCAATGGTCCACAATAATGGCATTGGTCAGGCACATATCCAGCACTTCATCCTCAGTAGCCGAGGTAGACTGCCCCATGCCATCCCGGATGGTTTTGCCGCCCCCAAATTTATTTTCTTCCCCGTAGGTGTTAAAATCTTTTTCTATCTGAATAAATAATTCAGTATCTGCCAGTCGCACTCTATCGCCGGTGGTTGGGCCAAAAAGCGCCGCGTAGCGGTCTCTAGGAATATACAACTCACCATCAATATATTTAACCGCTCCGGAATCTTTACCTATTGCATCCAATCCCAGCAGGGTAAGGCCGGCCGTAGAAAGTCCTACTACCTTAATCCATTCGCGTCTGTTCCAATTTGACATAGTTTCTTCTTTAAATGCTTAAACTTTATTTTTTGGTAGTTGCTCCTTTATAACCCAGACGCTCTGCTTTTTTCAGGGCTTCCTCCCGTACGTTTTCTTTCGAAACATCCCCTTCGGTGAGGTTATTAAAACCTCTTATAATTCTGCTGCCGCCTATTTCTACCAGTACTACCGTTTTCTTTTCGCCGGGCTCAAACCTAACCGCAGTACTGGCCGGAATATTAAGCCGCATACCGATAGCCTCTCGCCGGTTAAAATCCAAGGCTTTATTCGTTTCAAAAAAATGATAATGAGAACCTACTTGTATGGGCCGGTCGCCGGTATTGGCTACCTCAACGCGAACAGTTCTTCTGCCCTCGTTGGCCTTTATCTCACCTTTTTGTAATATATATTCACCTGGTATCATATCTTTAAATATTTGGTTCTGGATTTTGATTTGTGCTTACCGGACAGGATGATCGACCGTAATTAATTTTACGCCATCCGGAAAAGTAGCCTCTACCTGGATAAAGTGTAACATTTCCGGAACACCCTCCATTACCTGGTTCTTTTTTAAGAGTTTGGTGCCGTACTGCATGAGCTCGGCCACCGACTTTTTCCCATCCCGGGCTTCTTCCATCAGGGTGCCGCAGATGTAAGCAACTGATTCGGGATAATTTAATTTTACCCCTCTTTTAAGCCTTTTGGCAGCCAGTTCGCCAGCTACATGAAGCATTAATTTTTCGGTTTCTACTGGATTTAAATGCATGGTCTAATCTTTATATTTCTTTAAATAATGCTTGCCTATAAAGGCAAGAGATAACCTGATGGATATATCGCACATGAAGTTTCCGTTAGGATATAATACCAGTTTCAGACAGTGTCTTTCACACCGGATATAATCTAGCTCTATCTGCTATATTGCCAAAAGTAAACAGCCTGTATTAAGGCCATTTAAGAAAGAAATTAGAAATTGATTAGAAAGCGGGAAATAATGAGAGGAAACAGGGGTTGAAAATGGATTGGGCTGCCAGAAAATGTGTATTTATAACCAAGCCGGTCGACTTTAACTGGAACAGCTAATAAAGAGATTAAGCTAATAAATAAATTTAGATAATAAATTAAGATAGTGGTGAATAGGGATTTACCAGTGGTAATAAAACGGTTACCCTGGTACCTACGTCCACTTTGGAATTAACTTCTATATTGCCGGAATGCATTCTGATAATGTCCATGGCCAGCGGCAGGCCGATGCCAAAGCCATCATACCCGCCGGTATTAGAGGCCCGGAAATACGGCAGAAAAATTTGCTTTAACTCATCCTTGGGAATTCCTATACCCTTATCTATTATTTTTATAACAGCATTATTTCCTTCTATTGCTGCTTTAATCTTAATAATATTTTGGTTGGAATATTTTAAACCGTTTAGAATTATATTGCTTATGGCAAGGCTTAGCAGGTATTCATTTCCGTTTATATAAAGCAAATCAGAATCTTTAGGCAAAGCATTAAAATCTACTTTCAGATTATAACGGTTGTCCATTTTACGAATGGCCTGGTAAATTGTCCGAATCAATTCATCTATCCGGATAGTTTGCCAGTTATTTTTTTCTTTGCCGGTACCCGTCTTGGCTAATTCTAACAAAGTACTAATAATATGCTTTAACTTCTCGGTCTCCTGCATAATTACTTCCAGGGAATAATAGGCTTTGTGTTCCTGGTTAATCAACGACATGGCTATTTCGGCTTCGCCCGTAATAACGGTTAAAGGCGTACGCAACGAATGGGAGGTGTTGCCGATAAACCTTTGCTGGGCCCGGAAAGCGGCTTCAATTCTTTCGAGCATATCGTTTACCGTATTTTTAAGTTCAGTAATTTCCCCCGGACTGTTTTCTCCTTCCAGGCGTGTATTTAAATTAAAAGCATTAATATTATTTACCTTTTGTATGAACCGAACTACCGGGTCGAAAAGCCGGCGGGAAAAGACGATACTCGAAATTCCCATCGTGATAATGGCAATTATAAAGGCTATCAACAAGGTGGCACTGAGTCTTTTCCGGTAGGCGTTCCCTTCTATATCCCGGGCTTTGGTAAGCACCATAAAATCTTTCTGGCCTGCTTCTCCTTTAAAATAAACGCCTGTGTAGGCCGCTTTTTTTATCATTAACCTGGCATCTCCTTTCGTTAAGACTTCCCGGAAGAAATCTTCTTTCAAGGGCATGTTTGCTGCTACCGCTAACTCTTTGGGGGTTTGTTCCGGGCCAATTTCAAGAACAATATCTTCCGCTTCGAATATCCGGTGTATATGATTCTTAAGTACTTCATCCATTACCGGCTGATAATTTTTATTTTTATGGGAAATGGCAACAAGCACGGCTCTGTCTTGCATGCTTTTAAAGAAATTCTGTTTTCTAAAACCAGATGAAAGGGAGTACATCATCAGGTTAATAGATAACAGAAGCACCGCCATTAAACCGGTAAATATCAGCGTTAATCTGTATTGGACCGTTAACTTCATTGTACTTTCATTACATAGCCTATTCCCACCACGGTATGAATCAGTTTGGGAGAAAACCCTTTTTCTATCTTCTTTCTTAGGTAATTAATATAAACATCTACTACATTAGTACCCATATCAAATTCCCGTCCCCACACAGCTTCTAAGATTTCCAGGCGCTGTAAAACTTTCTTCTGATTAAGTAATAAATGTTCTAATAATTTATACTCTGTAGCTGTGAGCGAAATAATCTTGTTGTTGCGGGTAACCTCCATCGTCAGTAAATCCATCTTAAGATCGGCTAAAGACAAAGTATTATTCTCCAGGGTATGCTGCTTGGCCCTTCTGGTAAGGCTATGCATTCTGGCGCGCAACTCAGCCAATTTAAACGGCTTGGTCATATAGTCATCAGCCGTAAGGTTCAATCCTTTCACAATATCCTCAGTAGAGTCCAGAGCGGATAAGATGAGGATAGGAATATTTGGATCAAACCGGCGGATGTTGCCGCACACTTCCAATCCATTGATACCTGGAACCATAACATCCAATATAATTAAATCATAGGTATGTAAGCCCGCCAGTTTCAGGGCTGTATAACCGTCCATCACTATTGTAAAGTCAAATCCTTCATCCTCCAACCCTCTTTTAATGATGGATATCACCTTGGGCTCATCTTCTAAGAGCAATACTTTCATAACCGCAAATTTATAATAGGTACTTCACCATTTACTCTTGTATCAGAAAACATTTTGTTTTTCCGGAAGTAAATCATGTCTACAAAATCAAAGGAATGTTCTATATATAATAAACAAGAAAACCAGGCGGGCAAATTTAGTACCTCTATCAAGTATCCACTTTACTAGTTGCATTAACCTTCCAGCTGAAAGAGATTAGCTGGCCTGTTTCGGTTAATTCCCTGGTGTGGCTTTAGTTATTAATTTTTTATCCAGCGGCTTATGCCCTGATACCAGGTAGTGCCAACCGGGGCTAGGTTCAGGTAAATATGCTGGTATATAATCGTGAGGCAAAACCTTTCTTTAAAAATATTGTCTAAAGCTCTTCCTTTTCCACCCTATTGGTACGAATTTAAGCATTTTTCAAATACGCCAAATGTTTCTTACAAGTAAACTGATTTTCCTGGTAGCGGTTGACTATTTCAAGCTTACCATGCTCAGCCACTGCTGCATTAAACACCTGAACTTTAGCATATCTGAATAAGCCCCAGTCTACTGTATAACGACTATATACATCAATCACAGCTGTTAAACCCATAAATCCTTTCTGCATCGGCACCTAGGAGAGGTCAGTGGCCAATACCTGATTACCTCTTGCTATTGTTAGGTTCCTAAGCAGATAAGGATAGTGTACTTTTTATCTCCTAAAAATCCAATACAGTCAAAGTTAAAGTTCGTATTACCGGGTGTATCTTCAACTACTCCTGCGATAGTAATAGGCATTCCTGATTTCGACATCATGCTTACCGTCTGGTTTGAAATATCCCCACCATCGGGAAATAGTGCTTCAGCTGTTTGTTTAGACAGCAATACAGTAGGTAGCGTGCTGTTAGGGTCCAATTTGAACCCCTTTGGCTTAATGCCGAGTTTTTTGACGATGGAGTAATCTGCCCCGCCCTCTTTTTTTATCGGAAATCTTCCAGATGACGAATAGAACGGAATTTGAAACAAGGCTGTATTCGTCCTTCCAACTTCTTCAATTTCCGGACACTGACTTTTAATTTCACCAGCTAATGGGCCGGGGTATAGGGGGAAGTTCCATTAGGCAATTCTCGTTCGACTAAATAAATACGGTCGATGTTGCTGTTCCACTGGTCATAGCTGGTTTCATGATCGACATATAAGGTCACAAAAATAAATGCAGCTAATCCTAACGCTAATCCGGCAATATTTAAAAGGTTATACCCTTTGCCTTTTATAAATTCATCTAAACCTACGTTATATATGATTTTTTATATTTATTTCCACTATTAGGTTTAGCTTTACAATAGTAATTAGGCAATATTTTAAAACTGACAAAGCTATATTAGCTCCGGCTTACAGAAATTAAAGCCTTTCTTTATTCTTAGAAATTAAAAAGGAATAGCTACTTACCTTTATTTCACTCCCCACTTTTTTGCCCAGGCCGGATAATCTGTTTTCAGCAATTTAGCCGGGCTGGTATTATACCAACTATAACCTACCCGCCTTTCATTTTCGATTTCGGCTAAAGCGTAGTGTTTTACGGCATCCCGGCCGGCAAATATAGGTTTGTCTGTTTCTAATTCGTAAAAACGGGCCCACAACACAGATCCGGGCTGGGCTACTACTACCCTATCGCGGCCGGTTGGTTGGGCGGCATCTTTTACCAATTGCACCGACAGGTTCTGCACTTTTACCGATTCTAACCATTCAACTGCCGCTTTTACCGCTTTTTTTACATGGGCATCCGGATTGGGAATACTCATTAAAAAATAAATAATGCCCACCGACTCGGCACTGCTCAAAGAAGCCAATTCAAATTTTCTAGCCGAAGTGGGTACCAAGCTACGGTAATCGTGCTGTGCCCCCCAAGCTGTAAGCTTACCGTTTTGGTAGTACTGCGTTTTTAAAATACAGCCTATACCTTTATCCAGAGCTAATGTTGCCTGAGTCGTCAGCTTTTTGTCTACGGCCGCATAACCATCTGTTTTATCGACTACCCGCTTTATTACCCATAACACATCTACCATGGCCTGGTCGTTAAAAGTAATGTGTTTGTGATAGCTGCTGGTGTCCGGAAAAAACTGTGGCCAACCGCCATTGGGATATTGGGCGAGTAGCAAATAATTTATACCTTTTTCGGCGGCCCGCAAATATTCCGGGTTACGGGTTTCGGTGTAAGCCTTAATTAAATAATTTATTTCCAGGGTAGTAGATTTATCGTCGATGGTAGCATCGGTTTTATTTTTATCCTGGAGTAAGGTTCTTTTCCAGGTGGCCGCAATTGGTTTGGTATAATTAGTGGGGTCGCCGTGGTACTGGGGCCAGCCACCGTTTTGCCGCTGATACAAAAGCATTTTCTCGGCAGTACTATCGGTTTTACTTTCTCCAGACACTTTATTTTGGGCCTTTGTTGTACTTACTCCTTGCAAACAGCAGTTTAAGAAAATAACCAAACCAAACAGGAGCGCATTTCTGGACATTTTTACAGTAGCTTGTTAAAGAAATTTGGATTAAAGAATAAACCAACTATGGAGCTTTAAGAACCTGGTTTTGTAAGTAAATCTTTATTAAATCAATTTAGATAATAATTCCAGATTTTTATCTTACTTAAAGTAATAAACAGCAAAAAGCCTGCTTCATTTGCAGAAGCAGGCTTTTAATAAATATTGCCGAACTTAAGGTGGCTAATATATATATATATATATTAGCCCCGAAATATTACTTAGTAAGGTTTGGCTTCGTGCGAAACTTCTTGTGCTTCCTGCACGCCGGCAGATGGCGAAGTGGCACCTATTGGTCCTTTGTCATCCATCGCTTTCGCGGTATTTTTCAACCCTTCGGCCACGCGGTGGCCATAATCTTCATCGGCTAGCGTAAAGTGTTCAATCATTTTGTCTTGAATTCTTTTATCGCAGGTAGCCAAGGTATTTACCAGATTACTGATTAGCTCGTCGCGCTCCCAGTCTTCAAAATTGCGATACGTATCGCCGGCTTGTTTAAAGTCGTTGGTGCGGTCTATTTTTTGCTTCACCGAATTGGCTTCGTAACGAGGCGAGTAATCTTTACCGGCTTTGGGAGCTTCTTTTATATTGTTTAAAGTAGATGGCTCGTAGTTTACATGTTTGTTCTGGCCCGGCGCAAAATCTGATTTAAAAGACATTTGGCCACCGCGCTGGTTGGTTACCACCTGAACTTTTGGCGCATTTATGGGCAATTGTAAATAATTAGGGCCTACCCGGTAACGTTGGGTATCAGAATACGAGAAAGTACGGCCCTGCAACATTTTATCGTCCGAAAACTCCAGACCATCTACCAAAACGCCCGTACCAAAAGCCGATTGCTCTACCTCGTTAAAATAATCTTCCGGATTGCGGTTCAAAGTCATTTTGCCTACAGGCAGGAACGGAAACTGCTCTACCGGCCAAAGCTTGGTATCGTCTAAGGGGTCAAAATCCAATTCAGGGTGTTCGTCGTCGCTCATAATCTGCACGCACAGTTCCCACTCAGGGTAATCGCCTTTTTCAATGGCTTCGTACAAATCCTGGGTAGCATGGTTAAAGTTTTTGGCCTGAATGGCTTCGGCTTCTTTTTGCGTTAAGTTGCGTAATCCTTGTTTCAGGGGTTCCCAGTGGTATTTAATCAGTACCGATTCACCGTCGGTGTTTACCCATTTGTAGGTATTTACCCCAGAACCTTGCATTTGCCGGTAATTGGCCGGTATACCCCACGGCGAAAACAAGAAAGTTGCCATGTGCGTTGCTTCGGGCGTATTAGAAATAAAGTCAAAAATACGCTCACCGCTCTGAATATTGGTAATCGGATCGGGCTTTTGCGAGTGAATAAAATCAGGGAATTTCATGGCATCCCGGATAAAGAATATTTTCAGGTTATTTCCTACTAAATCCCAGTTGCCGTCTTCGGTATAAAATTTTACCGCAAAGCCCCGGGGGTCACGCAAGGTTTCCGGCGAATGTCCGCCGTGCCCTACCGTAGAAAACCGCACAAATACCGGGGTTTGCTTACCTTTTTCCTGAAATAATTTAGCCCGGGTATATTTGGCAATAGGCTCTCCGCCCACGGTACCGTAAGCTTCAAAAACACCGTGCGCCCCGGCACCCCGGGCATGTACCACCCGCTCCGGAATCCGTTCCCGGTCGAAATGAGAAATTTTTTCGATGAAGTGGTAGTTCTCCATGGTAGCCGGTCCGCGGTTACCTATGGTGCGAATATTTTGATTGTCAGTAACCGGATGACCTTGACGGGTGGTGAGATTTTGGGTGTTTTCTCCAGCTCCTGCTGCAGCACCGTTGCCGTTGGCAGCAGCGGTACCATTGTTGGGGGTTAAATCTTTTTCTTTATCCATGGTTAAAGCGTTTGTATACTCTTCTTTTAACCCTGATTCTAATTATAGGTTGCATCGATTTTATCTATTCTGTAATAGGTTTTATCTATAACCAGATATTTATAACTTATTGTGATTGAACAAATAAGAAAGATCTACCATTATTAGGGCTAATCTAAAATGACCTGCATAAAAAAACCTACTCTTTTGGAGTAGGTTTATAACAAAGCTTATAAAATGGCTTAAATTAATTTTTCTTTATTTCCTGAATCCGGATATTACGCCAGGCTACTTCCATAGGGCGGGCCACTTTGGTGGAGTGTACCTGCAGCGCAATAAAGCCGGTAGAGGTCATATCATCCGTCAGGTTGGCAACCGGTACGCCATTAATAAAAGTTTTAAGGGATGAGCCAATGGCTTCAATGCGGTATTTGTTCCATTGGCCATTTTTAAAGGCTTGTTGGGCCGTTTTGTCTTCTACTTTAAACAACCAACCCCGCCGGGCTTCGTCGTAAATACCGCCACTCCAGGCCCGCTTAGAAGGATCAATTTCTATTTGGTAACCATGCACCCGGCCATTCTGGTAAGTAGGTAAGCTGTTGCTCCGGATTTGAATTCCCGAATTCATCGCAGTATCTACTTTAACTTCTAATTCCAAAATAAAATCATCGTAATTACGCGGCGTACACAAAAAGGTATTGGGCGTATTTAATTTAGAGGTACCCACTACGGCGCCATTTACCAGCCGGTATTCGGCGGTGCCACCCCGCTTTACATAGCTATCCAGGTCTTTATCAAATAACCGCTCCCATTTTTCGCCACCTTTAATAGAGGCACACCCCGCAGCAAAAAAGGTTAAAACCACTACATAAAATACCCCAACTTTATTCCAGTTTATCATGCTTCTATTTTAAAATTATTCTGTTTAAAGCCAAATTCCGGCTTTTCGGGTAATGAAGCAAATTTTTCCGGGTGAATAACTTAAGTTTTTTAGCGGCAACGTTTGCGCAAGCTATATGAGCCTAATAATTTTTTAAGCCTATTACAAAATACCATCACTTTTTTAAACTATTTATAAACAAAAGAACAAATCAGTTTTGTCTTAAATAAACTTTGTTCTTCAATATCAGAGAAAAGTAAAAAGCCTCCGCAACCGAAGGCTTTGTAAAAAGATTAGTTATACCAGAATTTGAAGAGATTTTAAAAAGGCGGTTCTTCCGACTCGAAGTTTGATTTAGGTAAAGAGTCGCCGTTCATTTTACTACCCAACCTAATAGAATTACCCCCACCCGGCACATCGTCGAAGGTGCTGGGCGGCATACCGCCACCAAACGGATCGCCACCAAAACCTTGTTCTAAATCGCCGAACTTGGTAAACTTACCAATAAATTTAAGCGCCACGCTACCAATAGAACCGTTCCGGTGTTTGGCAATAATTACCTCGCCCACGCCTTGGGTGGGGTTACCCATTTCGTCTTCGGTTATGCCGTAATATTCGGGGCGGTACAAGAAGCACACCATGTCGGCATCCTGCTCAATAGAACCCGATTCCCGTAAATCCGAAAGCTGTGGTTTTTTATCGCCGCCGCGGGTTTCCACGGCCCGGCTAAGCTGCGACAGCGCAATAACCGGTACACTTAATTCTTTGGCCAGCATTTTAAGCGCCCGCGAAATAGAGGCAATTTCCTGCTCCCGGTTTCCGGCTCCTTTCCCCCCTTCGGAGTTGCCCGACATCAGCTGCAAATAATCTATAATAATCATCTGGATGTCGTGCTGGGCTTTTAGGCGGCGGCACTTGGTACGCAACTCCCGGATAGACAAACCCGGCGTATCATCAATAAAAATGGGGGCTTCCGATAATTTAGAAATTTTATGGTTGAGCTGGGCCCATTCGTAATCGGCCAGATTACCTTTTTTAATTTTTTCGCCTTCCAGCTCCGCTTCTGCCGAAATTAAACGGTTTACCAATTGCAGCGACGACATCTCTAAAGAGAAAATCGCAACCGGCTTTTTAAAATCTACAGCCGCATTACGCATAGCCGAAACTACGAAAGCCGTTTTACCCATCGCCGGACGGGCTGCCAGAATAATTAAGTCGGAGGGTTGCCAGCCCGAGGTTACGCGGTCGAGGGCGGTAAAGCCGCTGGGTACCCCGGTTAAGCCGTCTTTCTGGTTTTTCTTTTCTTCGAGTTCTTTAATGGCCTTGTGCATTAAAGAACGCATATCATCAAAGTTTTTCCGGATGTTCGATTCCGAAATGTCGTAGAGGTGCTTTTCGGTGCTGTCGAGTAAATCAAAAACATCGGTTGTATCTTCGTAAGCCCGCGTCAGAATCTCCGTAGACACCGATATTAGCTCGCGCTTAATGGAATTTTCGGTAATAATCCGGGCGTGAAACTCAATGTTGGCCGCCGAATTAATGCGAGTGGTCAGGTTCATGATATAATATGGCCCACCCACAATTTCCAGTTCGCCGGTTTCGCGCAACTGTTGGGTTACCGTTAAAATATCAATCGGCTCTGATTTATCGAACAAAGCCAGAATAGCCCCAAATATGCGTTGGTGCGCATCTTTGTAAAAACTTTGGGGTTTTAAAATATCAATTACTGCCGTTAACGCGTCTTTCTCCAGCATCAGCGCGCCCAAAACTGCCTCTTCCAACTCCAGGGCTTGCGGGGGCAATTTGCCAAAAGCAACCGGACTAGTAGCTTTGGGGGTCCAGTTACCTTTCGGTTTTGGAATTCCTATTTTTACGTTATTCTCCTCCATATTTACAAATCTAACGAAAGCCGCTGCCGTCTTATCAACAATTTATGCACACTGTAGTTGTGGATTGATTTATATGCTTACCTTGGGTATTGTTAATGGCGGTAACAGAAAATATAACCAAAAGGCGCAGAATCATTTACCCTTGTTTACGTGAGCAGGCGGTAAAAATGAGCTTTAACGGAAATTTATTTTTGTACATTTGCTAAGCTGATTAGTACATCGAATGAATAAAACTTCACTGCAGAATATTCACCTGATTGCCATTGGGGGTAGCATTATGCATAATCTGGCCCTGGCCCTGCACCAAAAAGGCTTACATATTACCGGTTCCGACGATGAAATTTTTGAACCCGCGTTGAGCCGCTTACAGAATGAAGGTTTATCTCCGGCCCAGGAAGGCTGGTTCCCGGAAAAAATTACCGCAGCTTTAGACGCGGTAATTGTAGGTATGCACGCCCGGCCCGATAATCCCGAGCTCCTGAAAGCCCAGGAATTAGGTTTACCTGTTTATTCGTTTCCGGAATTTATTTACGAGCAGTCGCGCCACAAACAGCGCATTGTAATTGGGGGCAGCCACGGCAAAACGTCTATTACCTCCATTATTATGCACGTGCTGAAGTACCACAACCGGCTTTTCGATTATGCCGTGGGTGCGCAACTGGAGGGCTTCGATAATATGGTAAAGCTTACCGACGATGCCCCCATTATAATTATTGAAGGCGACGAATATTTGTCTTCGCCCATTCAGCGGGTACCTAAATTCCATTTGTACCACCACCACATTGGCGTAATCAGCGGCATTAGCTGGGACCACATAAATGTTTTTCCGGACCCGGATATTTACCGCAAGCAATTCCGGATTTTTGCCGACATGACGCCCAAAGCCGGGGCCATTATTTATAACCAGGACGATGAACAGGTGCTGCGGGCTTGCGTGCCGCGTAACCCCGATGTAAAATTTATTGGTTATACCGTACACGAGCACAAGGTATACAATGGCACCACTTATTTAACTACCAAAAAGGATAATATTCCGTTACAGGTTTTTGGCGAGCACAATTTGCGCAATATTAGTGCGGCCAAAGAAGTTTGTAAATTAATTGGTATAAAATCGCAAGGCTTTTACGAAGCTTTAACCAGTTTTAAAGGAGCTGCCCGCCGGCTCGAATTATTGGGCAGCCAGGGCTCAGTACGGGTTTACAAAGATTTTGCCCACGCGCCTTCTAAGGTTTTGGCTACCACTCAGGCCATTAAAAACCAATTTCCCGACCGGAAATTAGTAGCCTGCCTGGAGTTGCATACTTTTAGCAGTTTAAACCGCGATTTCCTGCCCCAGTATAAAAACACTTTAGATGCGGCCGATATGCCTTTGGTTTATTTCAATCCTAAAACCCTGGAGCACAAACGCATGCCGCCTTTAGCCGAAGAAACCATAAAGGAAGCTTTTGGCAACCCCAGAATCCAGGTTTTTACCGATAGCCAGGCTTTGGCCCAATACCTGCTGGGCTTGTCTTGGGAAAGCCAAAATTTATTATTAATGAGCTCCGGCACTTACAACAACCTTAATTTACCAGAACTTACCACCGCTATTCTTCAAGCCTAAAAGGTTAAACCTATGAAATTAAACCTGAAAAAACCTATTGTGTTTTTCGACCTGGAAACGACGGGGGTAGATATATGCCGGGACCGTATCGTGGAAATAAGTATGCTTAAAATTTTACCAAGCGGCGAGGAAATATTAAAAACCAAGCGCATCAATCCTACTATTCCTATTCCGCTGGAGTCGAGCATGATTCATAAAATTTACGACGAAGACGTAAAAGATGCACCCACTTTTGCCCAGCTGGCCAGAGGTATGGACGAGTTTTTACAAGGCTGCGACTTGGGTGGTTACAACTTGTGCAAATTTGATATTCCGCTGCTCGCCGAAGAATTTTTGCGGTGTAACATTGAATTTGATATCAGTAACCGGGCGGTGGTAGATGTCTGTAAAATATTTCACCAGATGGAGCAACGCACTTTATCGGCGGCTTATAAATTTTATTGCGACAAAATGCTGGACAATGCCCACAGCGCCGAAGCCGATACTATTGCTACCTACGAAATTCTGAAAGCCCAGATTAAGCACTACGAAAACGTGTCGATGGTGGCTGCCGATTTAAAAGAGGTTTTTCCGGTTACGAACGATATGCAGCAATTGCACAAATTTACCGCCCAAAACTGCGTAGATTTAGCCGGACGGATTATTTATAACAACGAAGGCAAAGAAGTTTTTAACTTTGGCAAACACAAAAATGTGCCCGTAGAAGAAGTATTCCGGAAAGAACCCAGCTATTACGATTGGATGCAGAAAGGTGATTTCCCGCTGTACACCAAAAAGGTACTTACCCGCATTAAATTGCGCAGCAGCAACAACGCTTTCATGAAAATAAGCAATTAATTATACTTAAGCGGCATGCCGGTATTAATGTGCTTTATCTGATTTCAGGCAAAAAGCCATTACCAGCAACGAGATTAAAGCTAGCTTCTTTTTAGTCATTTTAAATTTTAATTAAATTTAACATTTATTTTCCGGATAGATTTATACCGGTAAATAATTAAGCTGTTGTTAGTTGATTAATTATTAACAGCAATTAATAAAAAAAGCTGTAATGTAATTTTATCTCTTTACTTAAAACGCTTTAAAGAAATAATTATTAGGTACTTCAGGTTTTTTATTATGAATCTGTTTAGGTTTTTTGAAATGACATTAAGGTTTGCCCTGGCCGCATGTTTTCGCCGGCATGTAGTTGGGCAAAAGCTAAAAAATTGGCCGTAAAAACACCACCAATGGCAGCGGTCCCTACTATTTAATAAAACGCCAAACAAGTTCTATGCCTCTGCGGTAAATTATCACCTCAAAAATATTTAAACCAAATAAAAAAGCTGATGCGGTAAATCCCCGCACCAGCTTTTTTGTTTCTGGCTTAGTTTATTTTTTTTTGTAATACTTAAGCGCTTCGGGCATTAATCGCTGAATATCCCGGATACGGGTAGCATCGGTAGGGTGCGAAGACAACAATTGCGGTGGTGCTGCGCCTCCTTTTTGTGCCGCCATACGTTCCCAGAAAGG
>NZ_JBMQUD010000010.1:0-47018 GCF_057359045.1 Adhaeribacter sp. | reverse complement strand
GGTACGGTTTCCGGCACCGGTACTTCTTTTGCCGCTCCCCACTTAGCTGGCTTGCTGCTGCTCAAAGGCAATGCCATCAACAGCATTGGACAGGTTATTGGCGACAAAGACAACACCCCTGACCCTATCGCGCATTTGTAAAACAGAGTCTAACCCGGAAAATAATTAGCTCCGGCGTTTAACATTAAATAAAAGAACCTTCCGTTTGCGTGCCATTTAGCTCACGTAAAGCGAGAGGTTCTTTTTTATTTATAATCTCGTATACATCACGGCCCCAGCAAGCCCAGAACAGCAACAAGCCTGATACTCCATTAATCTATCGTTAAAAGCAAAAGCAGTTAAATTTTATTACTGGCTATTCAGAGACCAATTCGCAACTAATAATCAGAGCAGCCATTTTAGTTAATTTCTCTCCCTTTAATCATTATAAACAGGCATATACCTTAAATTCTCTGCATCAATCTGCGCTTTTCCCACTACTCATCGTTCTTAAATAGTAGTATTTGCTTAATTCTACCAGCAGAAATAAATCCTTTGTTTTAAAACCAGGCAAGCGGAATTTAACATTACCGGTCGTTTTTAGTTGCAATTGTGCCGATAATTAACTTACTTTACCTTATTAGTTAAAAACCTTGCTGCCAACAAAACAACATATCTATTTATTTACCAAGCCACTCACCGGCCTGGTAGCAGCCTCGCATCACGTATCTTTAAGTGATGTGCTGAACGGTTATTGCCTTCCTTTTTTTACAGCGCCTAAAGACTTTAATAAATAAGCCGGAAGCCGGGTGCTTCCGGCTATAGCTATCATGCCAAACCTATTGGTTCTGTACCCACCAGGTGCAGCAGCTTTCTACATCCGTTTTAAAGTTTTTTGTTGTAAATAATTTCTCCCGATGACTATTAAAATTAGCGCCAGGCAAAATTTTGTCCTAGCCTTTTAGCCCCATAGCTCTTTACTAGGCCAACTTGCGTGCAAGCCTTGGCTATTGTTTTAAACCTGGTTTACCGGCAAAACTGTGTGCTTTTGATTTAGCCGCACCAGTAGTTTAATTCTTGCAAAAAATTTTACTGCCTGGTGTCGGGTAGCGACAGCACTGCTAAGAGGCTTGCCAGATACCTCCACTCAAAAAACTTAAAAACCTAATCATACATTTAAATCTGAACTAATATGAAATTAATCTATTTAACCGAAAAAGATTATCATCGGCTGCAAACCATGGTTCAGGCAAACCAATCCGATCCGGAAAACGAACAACCCCTACCGCTTACCCAAGTTATAACGCGAGCCCAGGTAATACCTACGCTGGAAGTTTCGCCGAATGTTGTTACCATGAACTCTACGGTAAGGTTAAAGGCTGTAGATAGCGTTGCCGAAATGATTATTACCGTGGTTTACCCCCAAGAACACCACATGCCTTCCCGAAAAGTTTCCGTTTTGTCGCCGGTCGGAGCAGCCGTTATTGGTAGCAGTGTGGGGCAACAGGTAAGCTGGCCAACCCCAGAAGCAGAAGCTACTTACCAAATAGCAGAAATAATTTACCAACCAGAAGCAGCCGGCGATTTTCATCTTTAAGACTTTCTGCTGATTTAAAGGCAATTATATACCCTACATCAAAAAAGACCAACAACTATTAAATACCAGAGGCTTTTAACCAAAAACAGAATACAAACCTGGTTTTAAATAAAATATACCCCCAAAAGTATCCGGCCATCCCTCATGGGTTGACAGGTACCTACAGGTCAGGAAATTAACAATTACCCTAAATATTTTTAATCAACTTAAACTAATAAAGCAATATGAAACCAATTTATTTAACCGAGAACGATTATCAGCGCTTACAAAACATGGTGCAAGCCCAACGTTTAGCCACCCGGCCCCAAGTAGTAGCAGCACTTACCCAAGAACTGCAGCGTGCCAAAGTAGTTTCGGCAATGGAAATTCCGTCGGATGTAATTACCATGAATTCCAGGGTAAGAATAAAGGAAATAAAAAGCGCAACCGAAATGGAAATAACCATTGTTTATCCGAAAGATGCCGATTTACGCAAGCAAAAAGTTTCAATACTGGCTCCGGTGGGCACGGCAGTTTTGGGCTGCCAGGTAGGCGATGAAATAGAGTGGCCCGTACCAGATGGTACCCGGATTTACAAAGTAGAAGAAATTGTTTACCAGCCGCAGGCCGAAGGCGACTTACAGCATTAATATTTTAAATAAATAAAGGCGCTACATCTAAAACAAGTTAGCGCTTGGTTAACGCCGGTTAGCAATGCTACTTTTAAAAGTTAGTTTGCTAACCGGCGTTAATAATTTAACTCTGCTGCTGATTAAAATTGTAGCAAAACCGCTTTATAAAAATTGCAGAAGCCTGCTGTATGACCTTTTTAACTTGCCTGAAAAAAGCTACGCTACCTGCAATATTTAATGCCATTTTTTACCTTTTTAAATGCAGAAATACTTAAAAAGCCAGAAATTGCGGCCTGATACTTGAGTTTATGACATTTAAATTTTTGGAGGCGAACCGGTTTAAAGTGGCCGCTACGTGCCCGTGTGGCAAGAGCAATCGCGACGGCAAATTTTCACCTATTCTTTTGGATGGGGTACCCAATCCGGCTTACGGGCACTGCCACAGTTGCGGCAATAGTTTCTTCCCGAGTAATTCTGAAGAAAAAAGCCGACTGGCCGCAGTTTTAAAACCTTTACCTCCGCCAGAAATAAAGTATGTAGCAACCGATTTGGTAAAAAGAACGCAAAAAAGCTATCACCTGAATAATTTTGCGTTTTGGCTGCAGGAGAAATACCCCACCACCGCCGATTATTTGTTAGCTTACTTTTCTGTGGGTACCACCAAAGATGGGGGCACTATTTTCTGGTACCAGGATAAAAACGGAAATTACCGCAAACCCAAAAGAATATATTATCACGCAAATGGCCACCGGGTAAAAGCCGACGAAAATGAATACAAAAGCAAACCCAGTCCGCTTATATTTACCAACCAGGCCGGTTATGCCTATTGTTTATTCGGCGAATTTCAGTTGGCTACCTACCCCAGTACAGCCAAAATAGTACTTGTAGAAAGTGAAAAATCGGCCATAATTGGCCACGTGCATTTCCCGGATTTTATTTGGCTGGCTACGGGCGGCGCCATGAGTTTGAAAAAAGAAAGAGCCGAAGTATTAAAAGGCCGGAAGGTAATGATAATACCCGACATGCACCTGACCGGCCGGCAAGGCGCGAACAAAATGCAAGCTATTTTAAAACAAGTGGGCTGCCGCACCCGGATTCTGGAAATAGATAAAACCCGGGAAGATGGCGACGATATTGCCGATATTTTAGTCAGCCGTTCTACATAATATTTCGGCGGCAATATTTTATCAACTAACCGGTACTGGTTAAAATCAGGATTTTTAAGCGGGAAGAGCGGTTCTGGTTTAATACCCGATAGTTTAAACAAGTATCTATACCATAACGCTGGAATGACCTGAGAGCCTCTGGCCCGGCCTTCTTATATAACCTAAGATAAACAATGCTTTATTGGTCTTTAAAATGATTGACACGATGCTCACCAAAAAAAAGCTGAAGAACTTCTTCTCGGAAAACGTAGCTGACTTCTAGCATATAGAACCGGTTCTGAGGCCTCTTTCAGGAGAACAGGCTAAAACCGACTTCTGGCTGCACAGGTAAAAGCTTATTCCTGTGAAGAAGCAGACTTTTACATTATGTAGCTGCCTGTTTCTTGATGCGCCCTTCAAGCTCCTTTTAAAGCCTGGAGTTTCCTGCGGAAGGCTCCAGGCAGCGGAGACAACTCATTTTATTCAACGGTAAAGACATCAACCAAAGTAGCCGAGTATGCTTTAAAAAAACTAATAATCTAAGAGGCATATCGGAATATAATATCAGTTAACTAAAGCCATACCTCATATATTTATTTCTACTCATATTAAAATCTACCAAGTTCTTCAGCCCTAACGGGTTTAATGCAATGGCCAATACTCTACCACAACAAAATGACTGGTTTATTCAGCCTACTGATGCCCCTTTTTTACCAAGTAAGAACCTATATTATTTATTATTCAAGTAATATTCCGGTAACAAGTGATTAGTAAAACCCTTTTCTGTAAGCTTTAGAAAAGCTTGCCAAACATTTTCCGGAATAAACTGGTACGTTTGGTATCCTTTTGCCGGATAAATTTTAATCCGTTGCAAATCACCCAGCATAATACTAATTACCGCTTGCTGTGAAATCTCTGCATTGGGGTATTCAGAAAAAGCTAACAAGGGAGATGTAACCTGAAAAGTAACGGGCGGACCAGGCCATTGCTTTTCAAAAGTAGCCAGGGTGCGTCTTTCCATGTAAGGTTTCTGGACGAGAATAAGTTGCTTTACTTTAATTTGGTGCTCTTGTAGCAACTGGTAACTAAAAGTTATATTTTCGCCGGTGTTCGTAGATTTGTTTTCAATTAAAATTTTATCAGCCGGCACCCCCATACTTATGGCTACCTGGGCAAATTTATTTGCTTCGGCTTCCTGCCACATGCCTTCTGTTAAGCGGCCTAACCCTCCTGAAAATAAAATATAAGGAGCATATCCCTTTAACCATAATTCAGCACCTCTTTCGGCTACCCGGAGGTCGTGGCTACCCAGTACCATAATACAATCGGCCGGTTCTAAGGCATGGTTTACGTGGTGGTAATCCCAGATAAGCTGGCTTAAGGCTAAAACTTCGTCATTTAATTGCATATCCCAAATTTACAAAGTACTGCCAGAATCTAGTAAAAAGGCACAGATTAATAATCTCAATATTGAACCGGTTTAGAATATCAAGATTAACAAATAATTTAGCTCTAGCCGCAGTAACCCAGTAAAGAAAAAGGCAAAGGCTACTGATTGGCAGTAATAACGGAACAAATACCGTTGGGTCGTGGCTTTTTATCTTATGGCTCAATAAAAATTACACTTCCCAGAGCGTTTTTTTATCCTGTCCGGTAAAACTCTACGCCAACCGCCAGATTAAAAGTAAAATTCCCTTTAAGCTTACCCCTGTCTGCTGAATAAAAATTTTAGAGCAGTTATAAATGCCGTTCTGTTCCCGCTCTGCATGGTATGTACCAGCTTTTGGTTCAGGCGCTGCACGTGAATAAATATCAGGTAAATATCCTAACCAGAGCTAGTAGTAGTCAGGTTAAAATGATTCTGACAAGGCAAATGAATAGCGGCTCCAGCTTTTGCACCTGTTGCAAGGTTACTCAGCAAGAAGCAAAAATGTGTACAAATAAAAAAGCCACTCACAAGTTTTATCTTGTAAGTGGCTGATTAGCAGGTGGGCCCACTTGGAATCGAACCAAGCACCTACTGATTATGAGTCAGTTGCTCTAACCGAATGAGCTATAGGCCCGTCAAAAAGAATTGTGGTTCTCTTTGATTTTGGAGGTGCAATTTTACATATTTGCAGCGCATTTTCCAAATAAATATTTACGTTTTTAAACAAATTTAACGGCCCATGCTTTTAGACGGTGTCAAAAATATTATTTTCGATTTAGGTGGTGTCATTCTCAACATCCAGTTTAAGTTAACCCACGATGCTTTCCGGAAGCTAAGCAAAAACGGTCAGGAGCTGGCGTTTACCCAAGCCCAGCAATCGGGTTTGTTCGATGCTTACGAAACCGGCCGCATTACCGATGCCGAATTCAGGCAGGCGCTGCGCGAGCAATATGCCATAGAAGGCACCGATACCGAAATTGATGCCGCCTGGAACGCGCTTTTACTCGATATTCCGGCCGAACGGATTGCCCTGCTTCAGGAACTCGGCAAAAAATACCGGTTATTTTTACTCAGCAACACCAATGCCTTACACCTGGTGCAGTTTACCAAAATGGTGGCCGATACTTTTCATATTCCCAGCCTCGATTCGTTATTTGAACAAACGTATTATTCGCACCTGATTGGACAACGCAAACCCGATGCCGTCGTATTTGAACAGATACTGGCCCAACACAACCTTAATCGCGCCGAAACCCTGTTTGTCGATGACAGTATTCAGCACATTGAAAGTGCAAATAAAATAGGGTTAAAAACGTTACATCTGGCGCCACCTCTTACCATAAACGAAGCTTTTAAAGATGCTTTATAAAAAAGCAAAAGGTTATTTTTTACATATATTCCTTTTTTTACTTACCCTTATTACCACTACCATTGCCGGCGCCGAATGGATTTACGGACGCACCGTTTTCAGCTTTACTACTAGCTTTAAACTGGTGCAGCGTATGCCCTGGGAAATGATTCAGGAAGGGTTATGGTTTTCTTTACCTTTCTTGTTTGTACTTACCTGCCACGAATTCGGGCATTATTTTACGGCGCGCCTTTACCGCATCCGGGTAACTTTGCCCTATTACATTCCTATCTGGCTGGGTTTTACGTCTACTATTGGCACCATGGGGGCTTTTATTCGCATTAAAGACCGCATTTTTTCTAAAAAAGAGTTTTTTGATGTGGGCATTGCCGGTCCGCTGGCCGGGTTTGTGGTTACACTGCCTTTATTATTTTACGGTTTTACTCATTTGCCGGAGCCGGAATATATTTTTAAAATTCATCCGGATTACGAAAAATACGGCCTTAATTATGCCCAACATGTATACCGCGATACTTTCGGCTCTTTGTCGCTGGGGCAAAATTTATTATTTCTTTTTTTTGAGACTTACGTAGCACCCGACCCTAGCCTGGTACCCAACCGGTACGAATTAATGCATTATCCTTTGCTGTTTGCCGGATATTTATCGTTGTTTTTTACGGCCTTAAATTTATTACCCATTGGTCAGTTAGATGGCGGTCATATTTTATACGGTTTAATCGGGTACCGGAATTTTAATCGGTTTTCGCCGGTATTATTTGTATTTTTTATTGGGTACGCCGGCTTAGGTATTTTGTCGCCGGCGGTTCCCAACGATACGGCACAATGGCTGTACCCCAGTTATGCCGTATACCTTTTTCTGGTATTTCAGCGGACAGTGCCGCAAGTAAAATACGCGTATGTACTTGTAGTAGGCGTAATGGCGGTACAGTACGGATTGGCAGTATTATTCCCGACCCTGAACGGCTACCACGGCTGGTTGGTTTTTGGCTTAATCTTATCGCGGTTTTTAGGTATTTTTCACCCGCCCGCTCCCGACGAGCGGCCACTTTCGGTAGGCCGCAAATTATTGGGTTGCCTGGCGCTGTTGGTTTTTATTCTTTGCTTTTCGCCTATGCCTTTTGTAGTAGAATAATATTTGAGCCAGTTAGTATATCTCTGGCAGCTAAGCCGGTTTTACCTGGCAACCTAAAGCGTTTAGGTTTAACCTAATCTGAGATAAATATTTACTGATTAGAAATTATAATTAAAAGGTTTTTAAATAATTGCTTCTAAAGTTATTGTTCTTTTAATATCATTATTACTTTTGTTTTGTGCTTGATGAGGATAAGCATCAGATGGTATATGCCGCGGGCACACCTTGCCTGAGTCTTATTTTCCGGCCTCTGGCCAGTAGAAACTTGCTAACTGATTATTTTTTTAAGAATAATGCGACCAGAGGCCGGTAGAAAACATCACCAGCGAGACGCTGGCGAGAGCATTGGATTAAGCCCACTGGTGTATTGGTAAAATGAACCTGTTTAACGTTTTAGAACTAGGGTAAACAGTTGTACTTGCCGGGCATTTTCACCGGTAAGAGAATAAATATTGGCACTGTAATAATATTTATGGCGCTTAGGCTACCTTTTAAAGAATATTTCTACAACTCTTTTAATTGCGGAGAATTATTTTCCGGATAACAACCTTATCTTTTTGGGTCAGGCGCAGCACGTACAGGCCTTTGGCGAGGTGTCTTAAATCTAATTGCGAACCAGCCGTTGCTTTGTTTTTGCACAGCACTACTTTACCGGCTACATCCAGCAGGCACAGATCTTTGTAATTACCTTTAATCTGTATTAAGCCGGTACTGGGGTTGGGGAATATTACAATATCGGTTAGAGTAGGGTCGCCGGGCTGCTCAATAGGGCTGTCCGGAAATTCATCGGGACTACTGGTAATATTATCGGTAATGGCCCGCAGCATTAAAGCGCCGCTTTCTTCGTTAAACGCCACCCAACCACCCCCATTGTTGTAGTTTATGCGCTCCGGGGCTTTCTCGTTTAAATCGAAACCAATATTTACAAAACTGGTAACCGATGATGTTAAGCTATAACCAATGTAAAACCTATCTCTAACCAATATAGGCGCCGGAAAACTGATTTCGTAGAAGCGATTGAGGGAGTCGATAGGCGGAATGGTAAACGAGCGTTGGGCCAAAGGGGTACTAACCGGCCGGCCATTTTCGTCGCTCCAAATCCGGAAATTCATAACCGTGCCGGGCACATTGGTTTTGGTTAAATATACCTGCACCGCCCGCACATAATCGGGTTCATTTACATCAAACCGATAAGCCAACTGCCGGGTACCCGAATTATTCAGCGAAAAATTAGTTTCGGCGGTGCCATCGTCGTAGGCAAAATAATTACTTAGTTCGGTCAGGCGGGTTACGGTATCGTTCTGGCGCAGGCGGGCATCGCTCTCGCGGGTGCTCAAAAACAAAGATTGTTTAATTTGTAAAGCATTGGCACCGTTTGGCACTGCCGCCGCATTGGGTTGTCCGGTAATTAAAAACCTTTGCGTTAATGGGGCCAACGCAGCGTTGCCCCGCAAAAAAGTATCGGCGGGCGTGGCCGGGGTTAATGTTTTTACGTAGCCGCGCCAGGCAATGGGCGCAAATAAATTATTAAAATTATTCAGGCGGGTACTCGCCGAATCGTTTAATTCGGTAGCGGGTTTAGCGAAAAACTGGTTTACCGGCATAGCGGTGTACCGCTCCAGCAAAGAGCCCAAACGTTGCGCAATAGCTACATCGGGTAAATCGGGCCGGTTAGGATTGCGGCGGCTATTCAGGTAAATATAATCCAGGTTCCAGGTATCGCCGGTGCCCCTGCGGATACCCGCACTCCGGAACCGGAACTGGAAACCCCGATGAAAATAAACTGGATTATTAACAGCCAGCACTACCCGGGCAAATTCGGTTTTCTGGTTATTGCCGGGCTGGCGCCACACCGATTGCCAGTTGCCATTCTGGTCTTTTAATTCGAGTTCTAGAAAAGAAGGCTGCGCCTCAGAATTTGTTTCGGGCGTACCACCCAAGCCCCCGGCCTGCCAATAAAAACTCAGATACACCGAATCGGCGACCGGACGCAAGCCCGTTAAATTAATGGGCTTGGAAGTAAGCGAATCGGTATAGCCGTACGCAACAGCATTGCTGTAAGGTAAACCGGCGGCATTTACCCCCTCAAAAGTAGCTACGTGAATAGACGGCGGATTTACACCAAACTGGTTATTTACGTAAACGCCGCCTCCGGCTTGCCAATATTGCGCACTGGGCTTACCCGTATAATCGGCAAAATCATCAAAGAAAGGCAACTTTAAAGTATCTCCTTCGGCGGTTGTGCGGGCATGGCGGTTTGCCGTAGTTTTACGTGTATGCACCAGGTTATAGGAATCTAAAGGGGTTAGAACCTGAGCCGGCAGCGCACCACTTAATAAAAATGTAAATAAAAACCCGGCAAAAAATTTAAACATTCGGTTAAGGTAGCTAGGTTAAAGATAAAACTGGCTTTATCTTCTGTTTACGAGCGATCTGACTTAAATATTGCCGTTGCGTATTAGAATTAAATAATTTACGGATTTTCTGTGCCTGCCGGCGGTAGCAGCTAACCTGAACCGGCAGATTAATTTATTCCCTGCACCGGTTCCGGACCAGCTACCCACATATCAACCAACTCGCCTACACGTATCATAGAACCCGGCGAGGCATTCGGCCGCTGCCGGATTACGGTACCATCGGCTTCGCCGTTTGGCGCCGGAATATATTGCACCAAACCTATTTGTAAACCGGCTCCTACCAACAGAGTAGTGGCTTCATCTACTGGCATACCTACTACACTGGGTATCTGGAACTCCGAAGTACCCAAACCATCGCCCACAATTAAATCTACCGTAGAACCCTTAGCAATGGGCGCACCGGCCGGAATTTCCTGGCCATTTACCAATTGCTTTAGAACCTGATTTTGGGCCAGGTTAGGCACAAACTCTTTTTTACCCAGGCGTAAATCATAACTTTTCAGGATCATCTCGGCATTTTTTACCGAGCCTTCTACCAGTTTCGGCATTTTAATCATGGGAGCCGTTTTCATGTTGTAGGTAATATAAATCTTGCGACCTTCTTTTACCTTAGCACCGGCCCGGGGCTCTTGTTTAGTAATCACAAAGGGTTCTTTGTTGGAGTCGAAACTAGAGTCCTGCACATAAACCTGTAACGAGCGCTGCTCCAGAAAATCTTCTACTTCCTGCAATTGCATGCCTTCTACCTGGGGTACCGTAAAAGTTTCGCCGTGGTTAGTGGTAGCCGGCAAATACACAAAAAAGAATCCGAACAACATTAAAGCAATAATAATAGCAATAATGATTATATGCTTGATAACGTCGCCGAAGGTATTAGCTTTTAAAAACACGTTTATGCTGATTAATTTAAAAACAAAATCTAAGTAAGGCCATGCGCCGGCCCTACTATATTATTTAATAGCCAGGCTTAATATACCGGCCATTGTCCGGCAAATTTAATAATTCGCCACGAACTCGCCGCAAAGCTTTTTCCCAACTTTTCTGGAATGACTTTAGCCCGCAAGATATAAAATTATTTTATTCTGATTATCAGTAATAGACCAGACCAAAATCCTGCTCTAAAGGATTCTGAAAAACTAATGCCAGCGCGCAGAATAAATTATCTATAAACTAATAACAGTGGTTTGTAAAAGTGTTTTTCGGTAAACATTTAAGTTTAAGAGTTTAAAGGCAGGTTTTTAACCATTAAGACCTTTCCTTACATTTCTGGGAAATGAGTAAAATATCTTCGGGGGAAATGGGTTTGTGCAACAGATCACACACCAAAGCATATTCTTTGCTTTTGACAGTATCGGCTACATCTAACGACGAAGTAAGAATATAAATATCACATTTACCCTGCAACTTGGTTTGATAAGGGGTTAACGCATCCAGAAAATCCCAACCGGTCATGACGGGCATATTTAAATCCAGAAGAATTACATCCGGAATTTCGGCCAGGTTGCTATTCACTAAATATTTTAAGGCCTCTGTAGCCGATAAAAAAGTTTGAATATTTTTATACCCCTCCAGCCTTAATATATGTTGGGTGAGAAATATACTTAACTCGTCATCATCAATGAGAAAAATTTTCATGGGGAATTATTTCAAAAAAATTAAAAATTTGGTGCCTTGGTTTACCTGGCTTTGTACTTCTATGTGTCCGCCCAACGATTCTATATGGGATTTTACTAAAAACAAACCAATGCCGCGGCCTTCGGCACTGGAATGAAATCTTTTATATAGTTTAAAAATATTTTTGCCTACTTTTTCCTGATCAAAACCCGATCCATTATCGGCAAACGAAATTATAGTTCCTGCGCTGGCGCTTATAATACTTGTAATGGTAATTTGTAATGGCCGCTCCGGAGAGCGGTATTTAATAGCGTTGGTGAGTAAATTATAAAAAATACTATAAAAATAAGCTTTATTGCCGTGCAAAAAAGTTTCTTCTTTTAACTCCATAGTTACTTTAGCCCCACAGGCCTGCAGCGATTCCTGCACGCTACTTATTGCCTGTTGGCATACCAGTGCTACATCTACCTTTTCTTTATCAATGGTTTCTTTATTATCCTGAATAGACAAAATCAGGTTAAGATCTTTCAGCAAAGTATCGAGGCGAATAATGCTGGTTTTAAGATTAGCCAATGATTTATCAAATACGTTGGTGTTTTTATCTACTTTTACCAACAATTGCGCATAGCCCAATGCATTAGCTACCGGTGCGCGCAGGTTATGCGAAACAATATAGGTAAACTGTTGCATATCGCGGTTTTGCCGGTACAGGTCGTTGGTTAATTTTAACTGTGCGGCTTCGGCTTCTTTGCGGGCTGTAATATCGGTCTGGATAACAATAAACCGCGAAACTTTATCTGCATCGTTTAGTACCGGCGTTATATTCTGGGAAATCCACAAAGGTTCGCCCATTTTTTTGTAAACCAGTATTTCGGTTAGAGAAGGCTCGCCAAAAATTATTTTCTCCCGGACCAGGTTTATGGTTTGTTTGTCGGTGGCAGGCCCCAGAAATAATTCAGTTAGTTTTTTGTCTCTTAAATCGGGCAAAGCGTAACCCATGAGCTGGGTAAAACTATCATTAACCCATTCAATATGGCCGTTCGCATCGCTAATAAGAATACTGTTGGTAGTTTTGCTGGCCACCAACGATAACTTTTCGAGTTCGTGCTTTGCTTTTACTTTTTCAGTTACATCATCAAAATATACTGATAAGCCCTCTTCCGACGGAAAGGCTTTAACCTCTACCCAAATATCCTTTTCTGGGTAATAAGCCTCAAAATGAACTGATTTGTTATTTTCAAGAGCATAGCGATATTGCTGAAAAAAAACCTGGTTCCTTTCTTCCGGAAAAAATTCCCGGATTTCTTTTCCCAGCATATATCGATGTTCAACTTCTAATATCCGGTCGAATTCACTATTAATGTAAGTAAAATGCCAGTTTTTATCTAAGGTAAAAAAGGCATCGGTAATACTTTCAAAAATGGTATTGAGCTTTTTGGCTTGTTCTTTAATGGTGTTGTGGTATTGGGTAATGGCGGTTATATCACTCAGAATACTATAAACACCCGTAATTTGGCCATTTACCTGCACCGGTACTTTTAAAACATCTAAAATTACTTTGTCTTTATTATCGTTTACCGGCAGTTCCAATACAAATTTTGTGGTGTTGCCGGCTAAAGCCTTTTGCAAATGACTCATGCAAATAGTAGTAATATCCGGCGGTAAAAAATCTGAGAGCGGCCGATTGATTAAATCTTTCCGGGGTAGGTTAATAAAGTTTGCGGTAGCCGGATTTACATCCACAATAATACCGTCGTGGTTCTCAATCAGAATCATGTCCGGATTATTCTCGAAAAGAGATCGAAAGCGTTGTTCGCTTTCGGCTAGCTGAAAACTGCTGATTTTACGTTCGGTAATATTACGCGAATTTACTACTACCGCTCGGATGGCTGGGTTGTGTAACTGGTTATTTACAATGGTTTCGAACCAAAGCCATTCTCCGTTGGCATCACGAAAACGGAAATCGAAAAATTCAACCTGCTTTTTGGTAGCCAGTTCTGACCAATATTCCTGCGCATTAGGTAAATCATCCGGATGAATTCGCTCGAAAGCGTTTTTACCGATAAGATCATCCGGCTCATAACCAGTACTGTTCCGGATAGAAGAACTTACGTAAATATAATTTCCGGCTTCATCTAACAAAGCTATTCCATCAGAGGTATGCTCTATAAGGGTTTGATGTAACTCTTTTTCTTCTTTTAGCTTTTGCCAAGCCATTTCCTGGGCCATTGCCTCGCGCGCCACACAAAAAAACGTTTCATCTTCTCCTGACCAAAATACCGACCATTGCAGCCTTATTTGTTGACCATTCTTATGAATAAAGCAATTTTCGAAATTATTGGTGTTGGCACCGCTTATAATATTTTGCGCTGCTACGCGGGTTAGCTCCCGGTATTCTGGATGAATAAATTTTGTGTAGTGCTGGTTTATTAATTCCTCGCTCGTATACCCAATAATATTTTCACAAACCTTGTTTACAAATAAAAATTTTCCCTGCCGGTCGATAGCACAAATTATATCCAGCGAGTACTTAACCAACTTTTCAAAAATCATTGCGCTAGAGTTATCATCCATTTTTCATTTCAGAGACAAACTCTCCTTATTTATATAATTATATTTTACAAAAATACATATTAAACTAACAACTTTAAAAAATTATATATAAAACAAAAAGAATAAATTATAACGAGATTTATTTTAGAAATGGATCAAGATAATAACAAACCTTACATAAACAATATTTTTTTAAGCAAAACACGTACACAAAGCACTTAATAATCTAATTTTAAAAAAGTTAGTTTTTTTTATTTTTTTATATCAATTTATACACAATGCAAATTACCAAGCTCCTATTATTCAAATTATTTTCTTTAACACCCAAGCAACACACATAAATTAATCAATATTTAAAACAGTCAAGACCTTTTGTCTAGAAAGGCAGTTATCACCCCTCCTACGTTTAAGGCCTAAACATTTGGAGAAAGGTTTCAGAAATCTGTTATATACTCCTATGTCTTTCCTGCATCTAATAAATTTATTAAACCTGTCTTAGCAGAAAGGTCTGGTAAAAGCAAGTATATCAGTCCAGATTAAACCAGTTGGCAGACCGGCAATAAACAAAAAAGCCCTCCTTTAAATCAGGAAGGCTTCTTTACTACTTTATAAACCTTGATTGGTGTTTGATAAATTTTATCAGGTATTATTTATTACCAACACCAGATAAGCCCCCCGAACCCTTTTAGATGTAGCTGGGGTAGTTACTTTCTTTAAACCTACACAAACAACCCTTCTACCGACAAATACCGCTCGCCGGTATCGTAGCAAAAAGTTAATACCCGCGACCCGGCTGGTATATCGGGAAGTTTTTGGGCAATGGCGGCCAATGATGCCCCGGAAGAAATTCCCATAAAGATACCTTCTTCGCGTGCCGCCCGGCGAGCATATTCAAAAGCTTCGTGTTGCGATACCTGGATGGTACCGGTTAAAAGCGAAGTATCCAGAATAGCCGGAATAAAACCAGCGCCAATACCTTGGATGGGATGCGGACCAGGAGCTCCGCCACTTATAACCGGCGATAAAGTTGGTTCTACGGCAAATGTCTTAATATTCGGAAATTTTTCTTTCAGCACCCGGGTAACGCCGGTAATGTGCCCACCAGTGCCAACGCCGGTAATATGATAATCGAAGCCTTCCGGTAAATCTTCTACTATCTCCTGGGCAGTGGTTTGAATGTGAATTTGGGTATTGGCTTCGTTTTCAAATTGCATCGGCATCCAGGTATCTGGTAGCTCCTGCAATAGTTCGTTCGCCCGTTCTATGGCTCCCCGCATTCCTTTTTCGCGGGGTGTAAGTTCTAAAGTGGCGCCAAAAGCCGTCATGAGGCGCCGGCGTTCCAACGACATAGATTCGGGCATTACTAAAATGAGTTTATACCCTCTAACAGCCGCTACCATTGCCAACCCTACCCCGGTATTACCCGAAGTGGGCTCAATAATAATACTGTTGGGCGTGAGTAAGCCTTTCTGTTCAGCATCCAGAATCATGGATAAGGCTATCCGGTCTTTGATACTGCCACCGGGATTAGCCCGCTCTAGTTTTACCCAAACCTCAATATTACTTGGGAATAATTTATTTATCCGGACCAAAGGCGTCCGGCCAATGGTTTCTAATATATTGTTAAACTTCATATTCGTAGCTAGTAATAAGTAATTAGTGATTAATTGTTAGTTTATATTTGCGGGGTATAAATAAACAGCAGCCAAAAGTTTGTTTTAGGTTTACTTTATTTTGTTCCGAAAAGAAAATAAAGTAAATCTAAAATTCTCTTTCCATTGCATTGTACAGGATAGTAAAAATATAGATAAGTCTTTATTTCCAACAAGGTTTATTCAGGCCTTATGCATCATCTAAAAATTAAACTGCCCAAATATCTTAAACCTAACAACTAAATACTAAACACAATGCTATCCTCGGGATCTTCGCTGCGGCTTACCCGGATCTGTGCTTTATGGTATAAACGGGAATACGGCGGCACGCTTTCGGTGAGCCACACATTACCCCCAATAACACTGTGGCTACCCACTACGGTATTACCGCCCAGAATGGTGGCCCCGGCATAAATAACCACGTGATCTTCGATGGTTGGATGGCGTTTAATACGGGCCATTTCTTTGGCTACACTCATAGCGCCCAAAGTAACCCCCTGATAAATTTTAACATGATTGCCAATTACAGTTGTTTCGCCAATTACGATTCCGGTACCATGGTCTATACAAAAATAAGAACCAATGCGGGCACCCGGATGAATATCAATACCGGTTTTGGTATGGGCTGCCTCGGCCATAATCCGTGGCAATAGAGGCACTTGTAACAGGTGCATGGCATGGGCCAACCGGTGAATAGCAATCGCCAGAAAACCGGGGTAAGTCCGGATTACTTCGTCCAGGGACTGGGCTGCCGGGTCTTCTTCGGCAATAGCCTGGGCATCTTTTAAAAGTAACTCGTAAATTTGCGGTAAGCCGGAGATAAAAGTTTTGGCCAGCAAGGCCGGCACCAAATGCGACGGCAAGGGCATGCCGGTTAGTATTTTTAATAAATTTTGCTCCAATAAATCCAGGTGCAGCAAAATATCTTTTTCCGAATTAAATTTTTGTTCGGCCAGTTCCGGAAATAATAATTGCAAAGTACTATCCATAAACTGGCAGATAGCCGAGCGGGGTACGGAAGTACCGGCCTGCGCATGGGCCATATATAGTTGCTGGGCAAACTGTTTTTTCATGTTTATTTAAACGGCTAAGAATAAAACCGGGTAAAGTTCGGCTTAATTATTTTATTTTTTACTACGTTCTGAATTATAACAAAAAGCGCAGGTTAAAAATCAAAAAACAATAGCCGGGCGCTGCATTAATTCGGATTATATTAATAATTATAAACCTTTGTCGCAGTGCTGGAGGTGTTCTGATTTTATCCGGCAGTAATAAACATTATTTCAAATATCAATCGTATAAGGTTAGCTGCACCTTGGACAGCGATTATCGGCAGCAACTATTTACATATATTGCTGTTTTACAACCGGCCTCCTGATTTGGGAATTGCCGGGTAATCTCAGGTTTAACCTGTTAAAAGGTATAAACCCTAATTTACGCCATAAAAAACGCACATGTCTTTCTGGACCAGATTACTATATTTAACTAAACCGGCTACCGCCAATGGCAAGCCACCTTTATCGGTTAAAGATCGTTTTACGGCTTTAAAAAATATTCCGGCTTTTCTGCGGCTAATCTGGGAAACCAATCCAGCCATGACCATTGGCAGTATTTTTATCCGGATTGTGCGGGCGGCTATTCCGTTGGCCATGCTGCACATTGCCCGGCTTATTATCGACCAGGTAATATTCCTGACCCAACACGATGGACAGTACAGCCATTCTTATTTATTTAGTTTGGTAGCCATAGAATTTGGGCTGGCCATTTTTTCGGATGTACTAAACCGCGGCGCGGCTTTGCTGGATAGTTTGCTCGGCGATTTGCTGGCCAACAACACCTCGGTAAAGCTAATGGAGCACGCCGCATCCTTAGATCTGGATCAGTTTGAAGATGCTAATTTTTACGATAAGCTGGAGCGGGCGCGCCGGCAAACCCTAAGTCGCACGGTGCTTATGTCGCAGGTATTGGGGCAAATGCAAGATGCCATTACCATGGTTTTCCTGGCGGTAGGTTTACTTACTTTTAATCCGTGGCTTATTATTTTGTTGGTTGTTGCCGTAATTCCTGCTTTTTTGGGCGAATCGCATTTTAACGAACGTAGTTACTCGTTGGTGCACAGTTGGACACCCGAACGCCGCGAACTGGATTACCTGCGCCTAACCGGTGCCAGCGACGAAACCGCCAAAGAAGTTAAAATATTCGGTTTATCCGGCTTTCTCATCGACCGCTTCCGGGAGTTATCTAGCAAATTTTATTTAGATAACCGCAAATTAGCCGTGCGGCGGGCCAGTTGGGGAACGTTGTTTGCCGCTTTGGGCAGCGCTGGCTACTACGCGGCGTATTTGTACATTTTAGTCAGAACCGTAAACGGGCACATTAGCATTGGCGACCTTACTTTTTACGCCGGTTCGTTTGCCCGCTTGCGAGGTCTGTTAGAAACCATTCTGAGCCGCTTTTCGAGCATTGCCGAAGGTGCTCTTTACCTGCAAGACTTCTTCGATTTTTTCTCGATTCAACCGCATATTAAGCCTAAAAATGATGCCCGTCCTTTTCCCTCTCCTATTCGGGAAGGTTTCCGGTTCGATGATGTGGGTTTTAAATACCGCAATACCGATAAATGGGCTATCCGGCACTTAAACTTTACTTTACAGGCCGGCGAAAAACTGGCTTTGGTCGGCGAAAATGGTGCCGGTAAAACTACGCTCGTTAAACTCCTGTCGCGGCTCTACGACCCTACAGAGGGCCGTATTTTGCTCGATGGCTACGACCTGCGCGAATACAACCCGGTAGATTTACGCCGAAATATTGGCGTGATTTTCCAGGATTTTGTCCGTTTCCAGATGACGGCCTCGAATAATATTGCTGTGGGCCGCATCGAAGAAAAAGACAATGACCCGCGCATCCGAAGCTCCGCTGCCCAAAGCCTGGCCGATACGGTTATAAATAAGTTACCGGAAGGCTATAACCAAATGATTGGGCGCCGGTTTGCCAAAGGCGTAGATTTATCGGGAGGCGAGTGGCAGAAAATTGCTTTGGGCCGGGCTTACATGCGCGATGCGCAACTGTTAATTTTAGATGAGCCCACTGCTGCCCTGGATGCCCGTGCCGAGCACGAGGTTTTCCAGCGTTTTGCCGAACTTACCCACGGCAAAACTGCGGTGCTCATTTCGCACCGTTTCTCAACGGTACGCATGGCCGATAGAATCTTGGTAATTGAACGCGGCGAACTCCTGGAAATAGGTTCGCATCAGGAATTATTAGCCCGTAATGGCCGCTACGCCGAATTATTTAACCTGCAAGCCAAGGGTTATCAATAAAACCTGAGTTGATTTGGAATGGTGCTAAATTAACATTTGGGATAAAGGGAATAAAAGAATATTATGTTTTTCATAAATCAAACCTCCAACTTTTAAAATTATTTCAAGTAGAAATTTACCCTTCCGCCCTCGGGGCACTTCCCTAAATTACGGAAGATGTTGCACTAACGCAGCTTCGGCAGTAGACTTGTTGTAATAAAGGATTGCGAAAAGAATTTTTCCTGCTAGTGTAATACAGAATAGCATTTACTACAGGCAAATATCGCAGTCGGTGAGGTGAAGACCTTCTGGAAGATTCTCTTCTGGAAGATTCTCTTCTTGAATTCCGGTGCTTTAGCATTGCGAGGCACGAGCAAAGGAATCTTAGACCGTCTGAACGCACCGACGCCCCCTCGCAGCCTAGAGCAAACTTATGCCACAACCAACCGTTAGCACCAACGCCCTGAAAGATGAAAATCTTGCAAAAGAATCATCTTAGGTCCACTACTATAAAACGTATTAGTTACAAAACATGATTCTTTTTCCCCCATTACCTTATTTTAGGTAACTTTGTATTATGAATTTTCTTTCCGCTGACTCAATATCTAAATCATACGGCGAAAAGCCGCTTTTCCAGGACCTGAACTTTGGCTTAAACCAAGGCCAGAAAGTAGCTTTGGTAGGCATTAATGGCTCCGGCAAAACTACTCTATTAAACGTATTGGCGGGTACCATTCCACCCGATAGTGGCTCAGTAAGTACGCGTAAAGGCATTAAAATCGGCTTTTTACCCCAACAACCAATTTTTAACGAAGCTTTCACCGTACAGCAAACCATTTTTGCCAGTGGCAACGAAATACTCGATACCATTCGGGAGTACGAACGCTGTTTAGAAAACCCCAACACCAGTGCCACCAAAATGCAGGAGTTAATAGAACGCATGGATGCGCTGCAAGCCTGGGAATACGAGCTAAAAATAAAGCAAATATTATCGAAATTAGGCATTAACAACCTCGAAAACCAAATCAGTCATTTATCGGGCGGGCAACGCAAGCGGGTAGCCATGGCGCGGGTTTTAATTGATGAGCCAGATTTATTAATTCTGGACGAGCCTACCAACCACTTGGATTTAGATACCATTGAGTGGCTGGAAGGTTTATTAGCCGCATCGCAGCAAACATTATTAATGGTTACCCACGACCGCTACTTCCTGGACCGTGTAGCCACCGAAATTGCCGAACTCGACCGGGGCAAAATATTTAGCTACAAAGGCAACTACAGTTACTTTATTCAGAAGAAAGAAGAACGCGAACAAATACAGGATGCCGAAGTAGAGAAAGCCCGTAACCTGATGCGCAAAGAATTGGAATGGATGCGACGACAACCGCAGGCGCGCGGCACTAAATCTAAATCCCGGATAGAAGCCTTTTACGATTTAAAAGACAAAGCCAACTCTAAGGTAAGCAAATCTAACCTGGAGCTATCGGTAAAAACAACCCGCCAGGGCGGTAAAATTATTGAGGTTGAGCACATCAGTAAAGCCTTTGGCAATAAAAAAATTGTAGAAGATTTTTCTTATGTATTTAAGAAAAAAGACCGGATTGGCATTATCGGGCAAAACGGGGCCGGTAAAACCACTTTCCTGAACATGCTTATTGGCCAGCTAAAACCCGATAGCGGCGAAATAAATACCGGCGAAACCACTGTATTTGGCTATTATACCCAAAACGAACTTACCTTTAAAGAAGACCAACGGGTAATTGATATTGTAAAAGAAATAGCCGAAGTAGTAGAAACCGGCAACGGCGAAGTTATTACTGCCGCCCAGTTTCTGCAGCATTTTCAGTTTAGCCCGGCTATGCAATACACCTACGTAAGCAAATTAAGCGGCGGCGAAAAACGGCGTTTACAACTGTTGCGGGTACTCATTAAAAATCCTAACTTCCTGATTCTGGATGAGCCCACCAACGACCTGGATATTATAACCCTGAATATTCTGGAAGACTTTTTATTGAACTTTGGTGGTTGCTTGCTCATTGTATCGCACGACCGCTACTTTATGGACCGCCTGGTAGAACACGTGTTTGTGTTTGAAGGCAACGGCGAGGTTAAGAGCTTTCCTGGCAATTACACCGATTACCGCGAATACTTAGCCGAAAAAGAAGAAATTGAAAAAACAGTAGCTAAGCCGCAACCGGCTGCCCCCACAGTATCGGAACCCGATACCACTAAAAAGCGCAAGGCCTCTTATAACGAAAAGCGGGAATTTGAGGAATTAGATAACGCCATTCAGAAATTAGAGGATAAAAAAGCGGCCTTATTGCAGGAAATGAACGCCGAAGACGCCGACCACCGGAAAATAACCGAAGCCGCCGCTTTACTTAAAACCCTGGAAGCCGAACTGGATGAGAAAACCGAACGCTGGCTGGAGTTGTCAGATATAATGGATTAAAAAAGGGCCGTAAAGGCCCTTTTTCTTTTATTTAATTTGTTGCTGTTCGTAGCTAAAACTAAAGCCTAGTTTTTGTCCGCGGCTAACCTGCTGGTTCTCCATTTTTTGCTTAACCGTAATGCGCTTAATATCATCTAAATCTGGTGCCATTAAATCGTTGTTTACCGATGCAATCATGGCACTTTCAACAAAAAGCCGTAAAGTATCTTCGGATATAACATTGTTGGCCATATCGTTATAGGGCAAATCTAACTGGGTTACACCTTCGAGGTAAAAATGATTTTCGACGTTAATGAGCAAACGGGCCAATAAATAACCAGGATCGGTCATACGGCCGTATTTAATAGAATCGGCCATAAAATTATAGGCCATAATGTGCCCAAAAAAGCGCCGCCGGAAATCTTCCTCTACGTAAGGAGTATTCAGGAGGTCGTGGTCTTCCGGGAACGTAATTACATTTGAGTGCATAACAAAAATGAGTAAGTCGCCGGAGAACTTAATCTGAAACTCAAAATCATTAATGTTCCGGTACTCAATAATTACACTCGAATCTACTTCAGTAATTTTTTTACTTAGCTGTTCAACAATTTCCGAGGCGACAACCCGTAATTGTTCGAACATTTCTTTTGTATTGCGATAAATTATTTGTTTGGTTGTAGATTTTTGCTTTAAACCTTCGAAAATAATTTCCAGTTTATCCTCCATTGTACAAACTTGATTTTAAACTGCAGCTTTAAAACTGCGCCTTGTATTATTTACATTATATTTAAACCTGACATAATTAAAAAATCTCTTTATTTAGCCGGTTTATTTTACAATATAAGAAAGAACACCAAATTTTGTTGAAAAAATTAAGCCAAAGCTGCCATAGCCTCCTCGTTTAATTCTATGTTATGATACACTTTCTGAACATCATCATCGTCTTCCAGTGCGTCTATTAGTTTAAAAACTTTTATTACTGCTTCGGCATCTAACCCCACCGTAGTTTTTGGAATGCGCTGTAATTCCGCATTTTCCACTTCCAGTTTTAGCTCTTCTGTTCTCTTTTGTAAGGCCCCAAAATCTTCCATCGAAGAATATACGGTTACGTAATCTTCTTCAAATACTATATCCTCAGCGCCGGCATCTATCATTTCCAGCGTAAAATCTTCTTCGTCTAACGGAATGTTGTCGCTGCGTTTAATGGTAAAAACACCTTTCCGGTCAAAAATAAATTCTAAAGAACCTTTGGTACCTAAACTGCCACCGTTTTTGCTAAAAGCCGACCGCACATTTTGCACCGTTCGGTTTAAGTTATCGGTTAAACATTCTACAAATACCGCTACCCCGTGGCTGGCATAGCCTTCGTATGATACCTCGGTATAATTGTCGCCGTCGGAACCGCTGCCTTTTTTAATAGCCCGCTCTACGTTTTCTTTAGGCATATTGGCGGCCTTGCTGTTCTGAATGGCCAATCGCAACCGCGGGTTACCGTCCGGGTCGGGGCCACCCTCGCGTACGGCAACGGTTATTTCTTTTATAATCCGGGTAAATAATTTAGACCTTTTGGCATCTAAAGCCCCTTTTTTGCGCTTAATTGTTGACCACTTACTATGCCCTGACATAAAGCTTAATTCTGTTTTTAGTTTTAAGGAAAGCCCAAGTTAAATAAAAATTTGGTTGGGTTAAAACTACTTTAGTCTATACTAACGCCTTTAGAAGCGTAAAAATTATGCTTAGATAATAAGTATCCAATATTAAAGCATTTAATAGTTTGTACCAATATTTCCTGGATAATGCGCCAATTTAACCAACACCTTTTTAGCTATTTTGTCAGAACTTTATTGTTTTTACAATTAACCTAAAAAGTTGGCGGCAGCTACGGTACTTTACCCCGTAACTGCCGCCAACTTTTTCATAGTTTTATGAAGTACTTTATTTTACTACCAAACGGCCCTGGCTAATCTGGTCTCCGTCATGGAGTTTTATTAAATATAAACCAGGCCGCATGTTCAGACTTTGCGTCGAGAAGGAAGCTTCGTTGCTACCGGCCTGTAAGGTTTGGGTATAAAGTACCCGGCCATTCATATCGATAAGCTGCACCTGGGCATTAGTAGCTGCCTGCGGCAAACGCAGGGTAAACTGCCCACTACTTACCGGATTTGGCGAAATCACCATCTCGGCCAAAGTAACGCCGTAGCTGTGGTTTACCGGAATAATTTTACTGTACTCAAAGTCGCCATTGAAGTCAACTTGCTTCAGGCGATAGTAATGCGTTCCTTTTCCGGCGCGGCTATCGCGCAAGGTATAAGTTTTTTGGGTATTGCTGGTGCCATTACCTTTTACCTGACCAACTTTGGCAAAGGTACGGCCATCGCTGCTCCGTTCTATTTCAAACCGGTCGTTGTCTTTTTCTGTAGCCGTACGCCATTGCAACAATACCCCGCTCTTCGTCGATTCGCCGGCAAAACTTAGCAGCTCCACTGGTTGCGGTATAATAGGCGAACAATCTTCTCCTACATAAGGTACTCGCGCATTAACTGCTTCGCCGCAGGTATTTTTTACTGTAACCGTAACTGGTCCCGATTCAAAACCGACTAATACTTCTAACACCGGACCGTTATTTGAAAGAATAAGCCAATCAGAGGGCACTTCCCATTCATAAGTAATATCGGTCGTGTTGTTGGTAACGATGGCTGTAAATATGGCAGGTTCGTCCTGGAAAGCACACAAACTATCGGGTCCGGAAATGTTTACAAGAGGGGCATTACATACCGGCGGGGTAGTTCCGCAATCGTTGCTTAAAGTTATATTGCGTACAGTGCCGGCCTGGTTACCACAATCGTTGGTAATATTAACGCCTACTGTTCCAACCGAACTGCCTACTTTTACTTCAATCTGATTTGTTCCTAAACCACTCTGGATAACCCAACCCTCCGGAACCGACCAGTTATAAGTGATATTACCCGGGCTGTTACTTACCGCAGCCGTAAAGTTCACTGTTTTAGTCTGGTTGGCACATACCGAAGCCGGACCATTAATAATGACCGAAGGCATAGGACATACCGATGATGGCGTACCACAATTATTACTAAACGTTATTAACCTACTGGTAGTGGCAGGCGTAGCCGAACAATTATTTCTCACACTTAAGCTTACCTGGCCCGGTGTAGTACCTACCCGCACCTGAATTTGGTTAGTACCAGCACCAGCGGCAATGGTCCAGCCAGCGGGCACGGTCCAGGCATACTGCATATTAGCAGTACCATTGGTTACATTGGCCGAGTAGGTAACCAGTTCATCCTGTTCCGGGCAAACCATAGCCGGACCAGCAATTGAAACATTGGTCACGGGGCAAAGAGGCATACAGTTAGTTCCCAATGCAACCTGCATATTAGCACTTACCGAGCCGCCACAAAAACCAGTAAAACCACCTACCCCATTGCCATTGTTACCGGGGCCGCTACCAGCATCGGCGGGCACATCTACCGTAACACTTACACTACCACCAGTAAAGCTGGTCGAAGGTAAAACGGTTAAAGAGCTGGTATTTTGTCCGGTCACTACAGATAAACCACTTGGCAATGACCAGGTAATTTTTAAATCATCGAGGCTAATGTCTTTGCCATCTTTTTTGCCTTTACCCAGGTTTTTGATAACTACATTATAAACTTGTTGCACATTGGCACAAACGCTATTGGGTCCTTCCAGTACCACCTGAATGCCTTCGCCGGGGTGTACGGGTAAATTCTCGGTGTTATTAGAACCAGGAATTGGTTTAGCCCGCACGGTGCCGGGTTTATCACCCACTCTAAAAGTAATTTTTGATTTATCTGAAGAAATAGAAACAACTTGCCATTCAGCTTCACTAGCTTGGGCCCGAGGGCCATCCCAAGACCATTCTATTGCATTATTACCCGGATTAGGCTCAATTGAATAGGTTTCTAATGTTCCGACGCAAGGCTTTTGGTTACCTACAATCCGGTAAGTATTGCCACCATTGTTGTTGCCCCCATTGCCGCCATTGCCGTTGCCATTACCCTGGGCAAAAGAAAACTGAACTATAAAGATGGAAAAAAAGAATATAATTATAGAAGGTAAGTATTTTTTCATTTTAAAAAAGAGTTAAAGTTCAACAATCAGGTCTATCTTCACAACCAGGCCCCGTTGCCCGATTTATTAATATTCTTAAACGACCTTTAAATACTGTAGTTGCATTTTTCCTCAATTAAAACTTAATAGTTATATATTTTTCTTAAACCATTTATACAATTATCGGCTTTAATTACTCATTTTTAGGTTACATATAATATTATATATATTTGGGTTTCAAATTTGAAATGTAATTTTTTAAATAATTTCAACTTTTCAGCGCAACCTTTTTATCACTTACCTAAAATCTCAAAATATTCTTAGGAAAATTATAGAAATGCATTACCACATCAGTATTTATACTGAGGTATAAATTCTGTAAATTGACAAGAAAATTATTCCTACTTTTACAAACAGTAAAACACAGATAATTGAGATGACCGAAGAAACCTTTGACGCTTTTGGTTTACACGAGGATTTAATGGCTGGTATTCAGGCCATGGGCTTTAAAAGTCCTACTCCTATACAAAAACAAGCAATCCCGGAAATTTTAACCGGTAAAGATTTAATAGCCTGTGCCCAAACTGGCACTGGCAAAACAGCCGCCTATTTATTGCCTTTGCTTAATAAAATATCGCACGCCAACCACGACCATACCAGTACTTTAGTATTGGTGCCCACCCGCGAACTGGCTAAACAGATTGATGAACAGGTAGAAGGTTTTGCCTATTTTGTTTCGGCCCAGTCTATTGCCATTTACGGCGGCAACAAAGGCGACAGTTGGGATGCTCAAAAGAAAGCCATTACCAGCGGTGCCGATATTATTATTGCTACGCCGGGCCGCTTAATTGCGCACATGAACATGGGTTATTTAAAGCTCGATAAACTGGAATACCTGATTCTGGATGAAGCCGATAAAATGCTGGATATGGGCTTTATGGATGATATTATGCGCATTGTGCGACATTTGCCCCAACAACGGCAAACACTTTTGTTTTCGGCCACCATGCCGAGTAAAATAAGAGACCTGGCCCGTAAAATATTAAACCAGCCTTCTGAAATTAGTTTGGCCGTATCTAAACCGGCCGAGGGGATTGATCAGCGCAGTTATATCGTGTACGACAAGCAAAAATTGCCTTTGTTGCAGCATCTTATTAAAGAGATGGAGGTGCAAAGCATGATTGTGTTTACATCCCGTAAATCGGCGGTAAACGAAATTGTACGGGCCTTGCTCCGCATGGGACATACAGCCGAAGGAATAATGTCGGATCGGACGCAAGAAGAGCGGGAAGCCGCCATGCAAGGTTTCCGGAATAAGCAATTTAAAATATTAGTAGCTACCGATATTTTATCGCGGGGTATAGATGTAGACAACATTAGCCACATCATAAATTTTGATGTGCCGCACGATGCCGAAGATTACATTCACCGGATTGGCCGCACCGCCCGGGCCGCCACTACCGGCACCGCTATTACTTTTATAAACGAAAAAGAATTTTACCGGGTAAACCGGATTGAACGGCTCATAGAAAAAGAACTACCCAAATACCCTATACCGGCCGAATTAGGCCCGGCTCCGGAACTTTCGGCAAGTAGCCCCAAAGGCAATGGAGAAGCCAAAAAGCGGAATAAAAAGCCGTTTAACAAAAACCGGAAACCTAACCGCCCTCGCTCAAACGACCAACGCGACAAAGGAACGAACCCAACCGGCGCTGCGGCGCAAAGCTAAGCTATAAAATAATGTGCTCCAGCAACTACTTATAACTTATAACAACAGGCCGATACCAAAGGTTAATACAAATATTAGTGTAGTCAATGCCATTTGTTTCAGGTAAGGGTCTAATAACGCAGATTGGCGGATTTGCCAGACTTGGCGGGCATTTACCAGAAGCAAGGGCAACGCTATCAGGAATAAAAATTGCCAGGTACTGGTATAATTAATAAGGGTGTAAGCCAAAGCACAGAAAAAGCCACCGGCCAATAAAAAAAGATGATAAACGCGGGCCCGGGTTGGACCAATCCGGACCGGTAAAGAATATTTACCAGCCAGCTGGTCTGAGGCTATGTCGCGGATATTATTAATATTGAGTACGGCCGTAGCGAAAAAACCAATACTGGCGGCTGGTAATAATATAGAAAGGTCTAATTCTTGCGTCTGTAAATAATAAGTGCCGCCTACGCCAATGAATCCAAAAAACAAAAAAACCGAAATATCGCCAAAACCGGCGTACCCGTAAGGGCGCGCACCCGCCGTATAATTAATAGCAGCCCAAATTGCTGCCAATCCTAAGCCTAAAAACAGTAGAAAAAGATAAATACCTTCGCGGCCAAAGGCAGTCCAGAGCAACATTACGCCCGAACCAAATGAGAGTAAGGTAAAAATAATTATCCCTTGTTTCATTTGGTTAGAAGTTATTAATCCGGCTTGTACAGCCCGCTTTGGTCCCTGCCGGTGCTCACTGTCGGCGCCGTGTTTGGTATCGCCGTAATCGTTGGCCAGGTTAGATAATATTTGCAGGAACAGCGTAGTTAGCGTACACCACACCACTACCTCTACCCGAAAACTGTTGTGGGCTGCCGCTAAAAAACTACCCATGCCAATACAGGCCAGCGCCAGCGGTAGGGTGCGTAACCTAAAAGCCGAAATCCAGGCTTTTACCTTTAATTTATTCGCCACCAATATTTGCCTTAGGTACTAAATTATTGCGTTATGGCGTCTACAATTTCCGGACTTAAAGGCTTTACTTTAGATGGAAAAAATTCAACTACGTGCCCCCGCTCATCAATTAAATATTTACAGAAATTCCAGGTAGGGGCTTCATCGGTTACCCCATTCATCGATTTATCTGATAAATATTTATACAAAGGATGTGTATCGGGACCGGTAACGGCTATTTTCTCGAAAACCGGAAATTGCACGCCGTAGTTGCGTTCGCAAAAAGTCGCAATTTCTTCGTTAGAACCCGGTTCCTGGCCGCCAAAATCGTTGGCCGGAAACCCCAATACCACTACTTTGCTGCTGTACTTATCGTAAAGTTCTTGCAGTTCTTTGTACTGGGGTGTATAGCCGCACTCCGAAGCCACGTTTACAATTAATATTTTACGGCCTTTAAATTCATTTAAGGCAATGGTTTCGCCCTGCAGGGTTTTAAATTCAAAATCGTAAACAGAAGCCGGGGCGTTGCTTTGCGCCTGATTCGCATTGTTTTCCATAGTAGTAACTTGTTTATTTTCTGAAGGCTGCCGACAAGCAGCCATTCCAGCACATACTAATATTAGCCAGATAAGTTTAGACACGAGATTGCGGTTTTAAAGAAATAACATGAGTGATTTAATACGTTTCCTTTCTTTACATGCGGTCGGGTACATCAATGCCCAGCAAGCGCATGGCCTTTTTAATAGTGCCGGCTACTTGCCCCGATAAGGCCACCCGGAAAGCCAAAGCGGCCGGATTGGTTTCCTGGAAAATAGAAACTTCGGTGTAAAAACGATTATACGCTTTGGCTAAATCGTAGGCAAACTGCCCAATTACTGAGGGCGCAAATAAATGGGCAGCTTCTGCTACCACCTTCGGATAATTAGCTAATAAACCAATTACTTCAGCTTCGGTTTCGTGTAATTGAGTAAGCGGGGCAAAATCTTCGGGCGCAGCCGTAATATTTAACTCAGCTGCTTTGCGCAAAATGGCCGCAATGCGGGCGTGCGTATACTGAATAAACGGACCGGTATTGCCCACAAAGTTGATGGACTCTTCGGGATTAAACAGCATCCGCTTTTTGGGATCTACTTTAAGCAAGAAATATTTAAGTGCACCCATAGCCAGGGTTAAGTAAAGTTGCTCGGCTTGTTCGGTACTTAAGCCTTCTATCTTACCTAATTCATCCGTGCGCTGGCGGGCCGTTTCCACCATTTCGGCTACCAGTTCATCGGCATCTACTACGGTTCCTTCCCGCGATTTCATTTTACCGCTGGGCAAATCTACCATACCGTACGATAAATGGTAAATACCGGCGGCATAAGGTTTTTCTAATTTGCGCAGAATGGCTTTAAGTACCTGCATGTGGTAA
This sequence comes from Adhaeribacter sp., assembly GCF_057359045.1. NCBI lineage: Bacteria > Pseudomonadati > Bacteroidota > Cytophagia > Cytophagales > Hymenobacteraceae > Adhaeribacter > Adhaeribacter sp. Next base: position 17,634 of record NZ_JBMQUD010000010.1, on the reverse strand, counting down.
TTCTGCTCATCGGCAATTACATAAATAGAGGTATCGTAGGCGAAATCGTCGTACTTAAGTTGGGCCGTGCCTAAATCCTGGGTAATATACACCGAGGTGCCGTCGGCGCGGAGCACAAGTTTTTCGTCGAGGCCTTCGTCTTTTAAATCAACCCACACCGAGCCGTCGGGCTTCCGGAAAAACACACCTTTATCCAGACCTTCGGCCACGGAGTCTTTGCCCAGTAAATACGTTTCGGACTCGTAATAAAATTTATCAAAATCAACGCCAATGGTGCGGTACGTTTCGTCGAAACCAGCATACACCCAGCCGTTCATGGTACGCCACAGATCTATGATTTCGGGTTCGCCCTGCTCCCATTTTACCAACATTTCCTGGGCTTGCTGCATTACCGGCGCTTCTTTCTTGGCCTTATCGGCCTCTACCCCGTTGGCTACCAGTTGCTCTATTTGCTCTTTGTACAGTTTATCAAAAGCTACGTAATATTTACCGGCCAGGTGGTCGCCTTTAACTCCAGAAGAAGCAGGCGTTTCGCCGTTGCCCAACAACTGGTAAGCCACCATCGACTTACAAATATGAATACCGCGGTCGTTTACCAGATTTACTTTTACGACCTCATTGCCGTTGGCTTTTAAGATTTCGGCCACCGAGTAACCTAAAAAATTATTGCGTAAATGCCCCAGGTGCAAAGGCTTGTTGGTGTTGGGCGAAGAATACTCAATTACTACTTTTTGCCGCGGCCCTTCTTCTGCGGCAGCTTCGGGAGCTACTACGTTCCGGAAAACATGTAGCCAGGTTTCGTTGCTGATAACCAGGTTCAGAAAGCCTTTTACCACGTTAAAATCGGCAATAGCGGCTACCTGGCTCTTTAAATATTCGCCCAAAATATTTCCAATTTGCTCGGGTCCTTTGCCGGCTGCTTTGGTAAAGGGGAAAGTTACCAGGGTAAACGTACCGGCAAAGTCTTTGCGGGTGGGTTGCAGGTTTACTTCTTCGGCCGGCAAAACAATGCCAAATAACTCCTGTAATGCCTGGCTAACGGCCGCCGAAATATTTTTTTCTAAAGCTATCATAAAGTTGTTGTGTTACCTGTTATTCAAATAAAAAGAACAGGTAAAAATTTAGTAAAATTGCGGCCGGTAAATTGAATTATTACACCGCTATTTTGTTTATTTTTCGGTTTTAAATCTTTTCCTAAATCCCAATCGTTTTTAATATTTAATTATTCGGGGATTTAGAACGGTAAAACTTACGCTAATTTCCGGCTTACCGGAACAAAGTTTTGCAAAGATGGTAAAATACAAACAATTTTACACGACCAGTTAGGGCTAAACATAAAAGATGGATAAATACATAGATCTGATAAATCAGACTTTCGACTTCCCCACAGAAGAATTTCACGTAGAAGACGACCAGATGATTTTCAACGGCATTCCGTTGATGGAAATAATAAAAGAATACGGTACTCCTTTAAAACTTACTTATTTACCTAAAATCAGCTCCCAGATTCAGAAGGCAAAAAAGCTTTTCCGGGAGTCGATGGAAAAACTAAATTACCAGGGCAGTTATACGTACGCGTATTGCACCAAATCGTCGCATTTTTCTTTTGTACTGGAAGAAGCCCTGAAAAACAACATTCACATCGAAACTTCTTCGTCTTACGATATTCCGATTATCCGGGCTTTAAACGAAAAGGGCAAGCTCAGCAAAGATACCTACGTAATCTGCAACGGTTATAAACGCGAGCTGTACCGCCGCTATATTTCGGAGCTGATTAACGATGGTTTTTATAACTGCACGCCCATTCTGGACAACCTCGAAGAAATAGATTATTACAAAGAGCATGTAAATACCCCCAACAAAGTACGGTTGGGCATCCGGGTAGCATCTGACGAAGAACCTAAATTTGAGTTCTATACCTCACGGTTGGGTATCCGGTACAACGACGTGGTAGATTTGTACCTGAATAAAATTAAAGGCGACAGCAAGTTTGAGCTAAAAATGCTTCATTATTTTATTAACAGCGGTATTAAAGACACCAGTTATTACTGGAGTGAGTTGAGCCGTTTTGTGCATAAATATTGCGAGCTGAAAAAAGTTTGCCCGGAACTGGATTCGATTGATATTGGCGGTGGTTTCCCGATTAAAACTTCTATTCAGTTTGATTACAATTACCGGTACATGATAGAAGAAATATTGCGTACCATCCAGCGGATTTGTAAAGACGAAGGCGTGCCGGAACCCAATATTTTTACGGAGTTTGGTATTTTTACGGTAGGCGAAAGCGGGGCTAATATTTATTCTATTCTGGATTTAAAACTGCAGAACGATAAAGAGCTTTGGTACATGATAGATGGTTCTTTTATAACCAACCTGCCTGATTCCTGGGCGCTGAGCCAACGCTATATTTTATTGGCCATAAACCACTTGCGTAAAGATTACCAGCGGATACAAATTGGCGGCTTAACCTGCGACAGCCAGGATTATTATAATTCCGAAATTCACTCGTTCCAGGTTTTTTTACCCAAGATAACAAAACAAGATTCCGAACCGTTATATATTGGATTCTTCCATACGGGTGCGTACCAGGAGTCGCTGAGTGGTTATGGCGGCATTAAACACTGCCTTATTCCGGCGCCCAAACACGTAATTATTGATCGGGACGAAACAGGTAATTTAAAGAGCTGGTTGTTTGCCGAAGAGCAAAGCAGCGATTCGATGTTGCAAATTTTGGGATATAAGTAAAATATTTCTTTTACTATATTTTGCTTATTATTAAATAAATTATATTTTTGGCTTATTAATATTTAGCAGATACATGAAACTCTTAACATTTTTTGCGGCGGTTTGCCTGATGGGTATGGCCTCTTGCTCCCAAAAAACCTGTCCGGCTTATTCTAAAGGCCAGAACCAGGCCCCAACCCACTATGCCAAGGACACTGCCGGCGCTAAAATAATTGCCGTACGCAGCTAAAGTTTTAGGGTTTACGCACTTATATTAAGCCGGTAAAAATTACCGGCTTTTTTATTGCGGTAGAATTAACCGAGCGGCCGCATACAAATTAGTAGCTTTTAAAACGCCGGCCGTTGCAGATGCAGTATTGCTAGTAATCCAAATAGGTTTTATACCAACTTTCTGAGCGGCAATTAAATCACGGGTTTGGTCGCCAACCAACCACGATTGGGTTACATCTATATTAAACCGGGCAATGGCTTTCTCCAGCATCAGCGAATCAGGTTTGCGGGCCAGCGACGCCGATACCGCCGGGTGCGCCGGGGCATAATAAATGGCATCGATGCAACCGGGGCAAGCGTCCAGTAATTTTTGGTGGCATGCCTGCATATCTTTTCGGGTAAATACGCCTTTGGCTATTCCGCCCTGGTTGGTAACTACTACTAACTTATAGCCATTTTGCTTAAGTAAAGTTAAAGCCTCGGGCACTCCCGGAATTATCCTAAAGTCGTTGGGTTGGTACGTGTATTCGCCCCGTTCTTCATTCAGAACACCATCCCGATCCAGGAAAACACATTTTTGTTGCGGCATGCGTTAAAATATATGCTGATAAAAACAGTTTATACTAAATTATTATTGGGCTTACTTACGGGTTAATCAGAAGTAGCTATTTTCTCTAACCCAATCAGCCATTTTTAATTACCAACTTATCAGCTTGTTTGATAATATTAATCCGGTCAAAATTAAAAAAATTCTGGTCGCAAATTAAATTTGTAAATCTGGCGGGTTAACCAAGGCAATATTATACATTAATTATTTAGCCGCTGAAACGTTTTAAAGACAATTTCCTATCTTTGGGCCATGAATGACTCCCTTGTTGTAATTCCCACCTACAACGAAAAAGAAAACGCGCCTGACATTATCCGAAAGGTATTTTCCCTGTCTGTACCTTTTGATGTTTTAATTATTGACGACAACTCTCCCGATGGTACAGCCCAGATAATCCGGGAACTGCAAAAAGAATTTCCCGACCGTCTATTTCTGGAAGAACGTAAAGGCAAACTGGGCTTGGGTACAGCTTATATTCATGGTTTTAAATACGCTTTACGCCGGGGGTATAACTATATTTTTGAAATGGATGCCGATTTTTCGCATAATCCCGAAGATCTAATCCGGTTACGGGCAGCCTGCGCCGACGAAGGATACGACATGGCCATTGGCAGCCGTTATATTGGTGGCGTAAACGTAATTAACTGGCCCATGAACCGGGTACTTATGTCTTACTTTGCCAGCTATTACGTACGGATGGTAACCGGTATGCCTATTCAGGATGCGACAGCCGGCTTTAAATGCTATACGCGCCAGGTGCTGCAAACAATTCCTCTAGACGAGATCCGGTTTATTGGGTATGCATTTCAGATAGAAATGAAATTCCTGACTTATAAATACGGCTTTAAGATAAAGGAAGTACCTATTATTTTTACGGAACGCGCCAAAGGGCATTCTAAAATGAGCAAAGGCATTATTAAAGAGGCCTTTTACGGTGTTATTTCCATGAAAATAAACAGTTATTTCCGGCATTTTAACCGTTAATATAAGCTGGCGTTGCCTTAATCACTAAAAGGAACCCGCTGCTTTACCATTTATCCCGTATAGGAGGTTAGCTAGTTTAAATTATTACCTGTAATCTTAAGCTGGCTAATACATTTGTAATATTTACAATAAACCGCCTTTACTTCCCGAAAATGGACTATAGCATAACTTTCTGGGTAGGGTTTAACATATTTGTCCTCGCGCTGCTGTTCCTGGATTTATTTGTATTTCATCGGAAAGCCCACGAGGTAAAAGTAAAAGAGTCGTTGCTATGGACTTGTTTCTGGATTGCCCTGGCCCTGACTTTTAATTTATTTATTTACCTGCGCGATGGCTCGCAGCCGGCCATTGAATTTTTAACGGGTTACCTTATCGAAAAATCCCTCAGTGTAGACAACTTGTTTGTGTTCCTGATGATTTTTAATTATTTCCGGATACCGCTCCAGTACCAACATAAAATTTTATTCTGGGGCATTTTTGGGGCTTTAATTTTACGGGGCATTTTTATTTTAGTGGGCGTAGCTTTGCTCCAGAAATTTCATTTTATCACGTATATTCTGGGAGCTTTCCTGGTGTTTACCGGTATAAAAATGGCCACCTCCCAACAAGAAGGCATTGACCCCGAAGCCAACCCGTTGGTAAGGTTTGTAAGCCGTTTTATGCCGATTACCAACCATTTGGCTGGGGGAAAATTTTTTGTACGGGAAAATAAAACCCTTTATGCTACCCCCCTCTTTATTGTTTTGGTAATGGTAGAAACCACTGATGTGGTATTCGCCGCCGATTCCATTCCGGCTATTCTGGCTATTTCGCAAGACTCTTTTATTGTGTATACCTCTAACGTATTTGCTTTACTGGGATTAAGAGCCCTTTATTTTGCGCTGGCTGGTATCATGAAACTGTTTCATTACTTGCATTATGGGTTATCGCTTATACTGGTATTTATTGGTGCCAAATTATTGCTCGCCAATTACATAAAACTGGATATGCTGTATGCGTTGCTGATAGTAGTTTTCATTCTGGCTGTTTCGATAATATTATCAATAATATTTCCGCAGAAACCACCTAAAGATGTATTACCACCCAATAAGCATAACCCCGAACAATAGCTTATTTGTGCAGTAGTATTGTTAAGAATTAGCAAGGAGCCTTTAACTCTGCTACCAACTTAGGCTAAGTACGCTAGGGGTAATTTATACCTGATTTAATTTACTGGTTGTAACTATTATTATTGGTTGGGGTAGCCTCACATAAAAAAAGCCAATACCTGTTTAAAGATATTGGCTTTACTTTTTACCAGGCAAATTAATCCAGTAAATCGATGGGACTATCTAAATCTAAATCCATAGGCAAACTTTCTACAATAGTGGTATCGGGGGGTGGCGTAGCCGTTACAATCAGGCTGCGGGCCCGGCCGCGTAAAGTTACCGCCGGGTAAAGCGTTTCGTAATCATAATCCGATATTAAGCCTTTGCGGCGCATAATACCCGAAATTAATTTAAAATAATAACGTGGCCGGCTACGCAGGTTGCCGTAAGCATCAAACGAATAACTGTAGCGTTTAGGACTGGGAATTATACTGGTTAAGAATAAACTCTCGGCCAGGTTAAGCTGACTCGGGTGTTTTTCGAAGAAAAAGCGACTGGCTTCTTTTACCCCGTACACATTAGGCCCCCATTCAATTATATTCAGGTAAACTTCGTACATCCGCTGCTTCGACGATATACGGTTATTCTCAATCAGCCAAACAATCAATATTTCTTCGGCTTTCCGGGCAATGGTTTTATTGCGGGTGAGAAAAGCATTTTTTACCAATTGCATAGAAATGGTACTGCCCCCCCGCACAAAACCTTGCTTTTTAATATTATCGATAATAGAATGCCGGAAGGCACCTTCATGAAAACCTTTGTGGGTAAAAAACCGAGGATCTTCGGAAGTTAAAATGGCATTTTTAAGGTACGGCGAAATTTGGTTATAAGGCGTAAAGTTAGGATTGGCCGGCCCTACCACAAAGGTGCGCAAGGGTTTTCCGTATTCATATACAGTATGCTCAAAAGGCTGGTTCAGTTTCCGGAAATCGGTTTTGCCATACTGTAAAATGTTAAAATATTGTGCATCTAAGCGCGAATCAAACTTAAGGCTGTCTACCTGGTCCAGATCAACAAAAAAGTTCATATTGTACGTAAGAAAACCCTGCGCCTTTAAACCTTCAAAAGACTCGAACATCCCTTCGGGCAACGAACTAAAAAAATCATTGGCTTCGGTTTTAGCCGACCTAACTTTTAAAGTTATTTTTTTGGAAGGCTTGGTTTCGAGCGAAGCTTGCGGGTAAACTACCATTTTGTTTACCGTTACTTTGCTTAAGCTATCCAGCGAATAATAATTTTCGCCGAGGGTAATCACATAATTAATGGCACTATTATTTACCCGCACGTCGGCATCAGCAATTCTCGGATGGTTTAGTTCCAGGTTATGTACCCGGGCGGTGCCCCGTACGGTTAAGCGGTCGTTACGGTACGTTTTATTAGCCAGGCTTACGTGTAAGGTATCAAAAGAAACCTTGGCATCCCATTTCTGCTGAATGTAGGGTAACCGGATACCGGCCGGATCGTTGGTGTACAGGCTACCTTCCAGGTGGTAATCATCCGGGTCGATAATGCCTTTTACCCGTAAACTATTTACAATGGTATCGGCTTTTACTAATAAATTGGTTTCAATGTTGCCATCTTCAATGCTTAGCTCGGGCATGGCAATATCTATGGTTCGGTTGTCGCTTTCGTAGTTTACCCGGAAATTTCGAAAATCTACTTCGTCGGGCACATTCTCAAAAGCGGTTTCAATTAAGCGATTTAACACTTCGCCGTAATTCCGGTTTTTAGAGGTTTCGCGGGTAGGGGCGGTACTTTTCTTCTTGAGTAAAAAAGAATAATTGTCCTGGCCATTGTGTTTTACAGCCGTCAGAAAAGCGTTTTCGATGGTTAAGTGACTAAATACCGGCCGGAAAAACAACATCGATCTAAAACTAATCTCAACATCAATATTGCTGGTTTTAAGCAAGGTATCTCTATCAATTGGTACCAGGGCAATATTTTTCATCCGGACCGTATTGTAATTACTAAAATCGGCGCTCTGGATGGTAAACTTTACCGGGTACTTTTGCTCAACCTTGGTTATAACTTCCCGCACCACTATCCGGAGAATGCGCGCCCGAAAAACAAAGAGTAAGGTAAAGGTTATAAATAAAAAAGAGAAAACCCCTATAGCCCACCACTTCCAGGTTCTTTTAAAATATGCTTTCCAGTTCAAATTTTTCTAATTGAATAATTGTGCGAAATAACAGAATATAGCTTAATAAATTAGCTGCTTTTAAAAAAAACCGCGCAACTATATATTTATATTCTGCTTTACGCTTGTTTAACGTAAAAATTTCGCACAGGATAGGAGCAAATACAATGCCTTTCTTTTTTAATGTAGTATTATCTGTTAAATGCGGCTTACAGGCCAATTTCTAACGTGCTAAAGTGGCATATTTTATTAATTTTGCCTAAAAAACAACCGCTATGGATTTGAATGCCCTCACGGCCATTTCGCCGATTGATGGTCGGTATCGCCACCAACTAAAAGAACTGGCCCCTTATTTTTCGGAGTACGGGCTTATTTATTACCGTGTCCGGATTGAGGTAGAATATTTTATATCGTTGTGCCAGTTGCCTTTGCCCCAGTTACAGGAAGTGCCGGCCGCTATTTTCCCGGCTTTACGGGGTATTTACGAGAATTTTTCTCAGACCGATGCCACGCAAATAAAAGAACTCGAAAAAACAACGAATCACGATGTAAAGGCTGTTGAATATTTCCTGAAAGAAAAATTTGCGGCTTTGGGTTTAGCGGCTTCCATGGAGTTTATTCATTTTGGCCTTACCTCGCAAGATGTAAATAATACCGCCATACCTTTATCGTTAAAAGAAGCTTATACCCAAATAATTTCGCCGGCTTACGAGCAGCTAATAGAAAAGCTGAAAACACTGGCCGATACCTGGCAAAATATTCCCATGCTGGCGCGTACCCACGGGCAACCGGCTTCCCCTACCCGGCTGGGCAAAGAAATATACGTTTTTATAGAACGCCTGGAGGCACAACGGCAACTTTTGCAGCAAGTACCTTTTTCGGCTAAGTTTGGGGGCGCCACCGGCAACTTTAATGCCCACTATGTAGCTTACCCGGGCACCGACTGGCAAGCCTTTGGCCAAAATTTTGTAGAAAATACGTTGGGCCTAAAAAGAAGCGTATTTACCACCCAAATAGAGCATTACGACAACCTGGCTGCTTTTTGCGATGGCCTGAAAAGGTTAAATACCATTTTAACAGATTTTGCCCGCGACGTTTGGCAATATATTTCCTTGGGGTACTTTAAGCAAAAAATCAAAGCCGGCGAGGTAGGCTCATCGGCCATGCCCCACAAAGTAAACCCCATCGATTTTGAAAATGCCGAAGGAAACCTAGGATTAGCCAATGCCTTGTTTGAATATTTAGCGGCTAAATTACCAGTTTCCAGGCTGCAACGCGATTTAACCGATTCTACTGTACTCCGGAACCTGGGTGTGCCGCTGGCACATAGTTTATTGGCTTTAAAATCGTTGCAGAAAGGATTAGGTAAATTAGAATTAAATCAGGATGCCCTGAACCAGGATTTAGAAGATAACTGGGCAGTAGTAGCCGAAGGCATACAGACGGTTCTGCGGCGAGAAGGATATCCGCAACCCTACGAAGCGTTAAAAGCTTTAACCCGCACCAACGAAAAAATTACCGCTACCAGCATTTCGCAATTTATTGATGGTTTAGAGGTTACTGATGCCATTAAAACCGAACTGAAAGCAATAACTCCAGCCACATACACGGGCATAAGATTATAATTTATAAGATTAAGAATTAGAAATTATGTTTAAATATTTTCTTACAAACCGGTAATTTCTAATTCTTAATTCTCTATTACTTAACCAATGGCAGAAGTAAATAACGTTACCGTCCATACCAATTGTATTCATTTCCGGGGCGATATACCGTGTAAACCCAACAAGGAAGCTGGTTACCAGTGTGGCAATTGTCCGGTTTATACGCCCATTCAGAAACGGATTTTGATTATTAAGTTAGGTGCCATTGGGGATGTTATCCGGACCACGCCGCTTATCCGAAAAATCAGAAGTTTATATCCGGATGCAAAAATTACCTGGCTCACCCACACGCCGGCTATTTTACCCCGCGACGAGATAAACGAAATATTAAAGTTTGATTTGGCTGCCGTGCTGTATCTGCAAAATACCAGCTTTGATGTTTTGTATAACCTGGATAAAGATAAAGAAGCCTGCGCGTTACACGACAGCATCCGGGCCGATGAGAAATATGGCTATAGTTTGCGCAACGGCGTTGCCTTCCCGTCTAACAGTTTAGCCAATCATAAATATTTAACCGGCATATTCGACCAAATCAGCCTGGAGAATAAACAATCGTACGTAGCCGAAATATTCCAAATTTGTGGCTGGGAGTTTGCCGGCGAAGAATACATTTTTGACAACCACCAAGACAAAGGCTATAGTTGGGATTTAGACCGCAGCAAATATTTAATTGGCTTAAATACCGGTTGCGGCGACCGCTGGACCACCCGTTTGTGGTCGGATGAAAAGTGGATTGCTTTGATTGAACAACTGCAAAAAGAAAATTACACGGTAGTACTATTGGGCGGCGAGCAGGAAGATGCCCGTAACCAGGTTTTGCAAAACAGAACGGGTGCTGTTTATTTGGGGTATTTTAAACTAGAGCAGTTTATAAACCTCATGTACCAGATGGACGTGATTGTAACCCAAGTTACCATGGCCATGCACATTGCCATTGCGCTGCAAAAGCAAATTGTATTGATGAATAATATTTTTAATCCGTACGAATTTGAGTTATACGGCCGGGGCTTTATCGTTTCGCCGGATAAGGAATGTGCTTGTTTTTACCGCGGTACCTGCCAGTTTGGAACATCTTGCATGGAGGACTTGCCGGCTACCAAAGTTTTTCATCACGTACAAGCCTGTTTAGGAGCAAATGTGGCTTCCTAAATTAATTAATACTGAGTTTAACGACAATACGCCTAAAGCCTACTTAATCCTGTTTTGCAATCAGTATAAATTGTATTCTGAGAGCTAAATTAATTTAGTTGCCTGGCCAGCTGTTTCATGGTGGCTACCATACTCTCCCACGAAAACTGCTTTTTAATTTCCGGAATATTGGCGATAAATTCTTCGGCCCGGTTTAGGCTATAAAAATCGTACAGGGCATCGGCAATAAATTGGGGTTGGGCGGGTGTTACATAACCCACTTTTCCGTCCGGAATTAATTCGGCCAAGCCCCCCACATCGGTAACCAACATGGGTTTATTAAAGTGGTAAGCAATTTGCGATACGCCGCTTTGAGTAGCGTGTCGGTAAGGCTGTACTACTATATCGGCGGCACAAAAATAATGCACTACCTGGCTATTGGGTATAAACGTGGTAGCCCGTACCAGCTTGTGTTCTAAATTATGTTTTTGGATAAGGGCTTCGTACGGTTGGGCATCTTCGTAAAATTCGCCGGCAATAATTAGCTTTAGCGGTAAGCTTTGCAGCCGTGCATCGGCAAAAGCCTGCAATAGCAAATCTAAACCTTTGTAGGCCCGGATAAACCCAAAAAACAAAATATAACGGTACGCCGGATCGAGGTTTAAGGCTTTTAAGGCATCTGGTTGAGGTTCGGGGGCACCAAAATTATCGTAGAGCGGGTGCGGGTGGTAAAACTTGGGTTTGGCTGGCTGCAACTGCGCTAAGTCTTGCAGCACAGATCTGGACATGGTAATAAATCCCTGACAAGCGGCTAAAAAATATTTTGTAAAAGGTAAATCGCCTATCCGCTTTTCGTGTGGAATAACATTATCGGTAAGGGCAATAATTTTAGTGTGCTTGTTTTGGGCAGCAATACGAGCTATTGTACCAAAAGCGGGTCCCATAAAAGGCAACCAAAAACGGAAAAGAATAAAGTCGGGCCGTTCTTTTTTCAGATATAACCCGGTTTTAACCCAACTGAGCGGATTCACCGAATTAATCATAACTTTAATATGTAGGTTGGCGGGAGCCGCTTCGGTAGAATATTGCGTTTGACCCGGAAATAAAAAACCCGGGTATTGCAAACTAAACGTTACAATCTCGGCAATATCGCCTTGTTCCTGAAAAGCCTGGGCCAAGCGCTCGTTGTACGTAGCCAAACCTCCCCGTAAAGGGTAAGCCGGTCCAATAATTACTACTTTAGCCATTCACCTGTAAGCCGATGTGGTCGCGGATAAGATATTCGTTCTTACGACTGCCCGATAAAGAAACCATTTCGGCGAGAAAACCGGCTAAAAACAGTTGCACCCCAATAATAACGGCCACTAAAGCCAAAAAGAAAAGCGGTTGGTCTACTACATTCCTGACCCGCTGGTGCAGAAACAAAGAATAATATACCTTTTCAATGATCAGCCAAAGGGTAATTAAAAAACCAATCAGAAAAGATAAAGTACCCATGGTACCAAAAAAATGCATCGGTCTTTTCTTAAACCGCGATACAAAGGTAATGGAGAGTAAATCCAGAAAGCCGTACACAAATCGTTCTAAACCAAATTTAGTTATACCGTATTTGCGCTCGCGGTGCTGTACTATCTTTTCGCCGATTTTAGCAAATCCGTTCCATTTGGCAATTACGGGTATATAACGGTGCATTTCGCCGTACACTTCTATGCTTTTTACCACCCTTTGGTCATACGCTTTTAAGCCGCAGTTAAAGTCGTGCAGGTTAATGCGCGACAATTTTCGGGTAACAGCATTAAATAATTTGGTTGGAATAGTTTTAGAAAGCGGATCGTAGCGCTTCTTTTTCCAGCCCGAAATTAGGTCGAAACCTTCGTATTTGATTAAATCGTAAAGTTCCGGTATTTCGTCCGGCGAATCCTGTAAATCGGCATCCATAGTAATAACCACTTCGCCGATACACTGCCGGAAGCCCACGTTTAAGGCCGCCGATTTGCCGTAGTTGCGGTTAAACCGGATGCCTTTGATATTATTGTTTTCGGTAGCCAAGCCCTGAATTATGGCCCATGAGGTATCGGTACTACCATCGTCGATCAAGATAACTTCGTAAGTGTAATGATGTTCCTGCATTACCCGGCTAATCCATTGGGTAAGCTCCCGCAAAGAATCGGCCTCGTTTAATAAAGGAATAACGACAGAAATATTAAGCGTATTTTGCTGCATGCAGGTTATTCAAATTCCGAACGGGAATTTTTGGTGATGGCGGCAATTACCAGCGAAAGTAAAAAGCCAAAAAATAACATTACGACAATAGACCAGATAACCATCATGCCGGGGCTGGTAAAACTCTGGGCCACTTTTAAAGCTTGTTCTATTTGTTCGTCGCTCATGCCGCGCTTTTCCAGTTCGGCAATTTGCATTTCCTGGGCGCGGTTCATAAAACCGGAGTCAATAAAGGTCATGTAAACAAAGGTAAACAACCCCGAAAGCACCCCCACAATGCCCGATAACAAAGAACCAGTACCTAGCCCCTGCCCGTAAGTCATGTAACCGCCATTTTCTTTTTTAAAGTGTTGGTGAGCCAAGTATATTCCAACAATCAGGATTAAAAAAGAAATAATAGACAAAAACTGGTTATTATTCAGCTCGGTTACATAGAGTATCAGGCTATAGATCATCATGATCATACCTACCAGTAAACCATAACGGAGGCCTACGGCTTTTACACTGGCCCGGGGACTTTGCTCTAAAGTAAAATCTTCGTTCATAGAGATTAGGTTAAAGTTATTTACGGAAATAAACAGCCGCTATAATAGATATTATAAACCCCGTCATTAATTTCTTCATAAAATCGTCGGCAGCCAAATGGTAAGGCGTGGTTTTTTCTAATTGCGCCAAGGTTTGGTTGTAATTTGCTTCGCCGATAATTTTTATGGTTTCACCCCGGGTAGCCTCAAACATTTCTTTCATTTCGGCAATGTGCCGTTCAATGGCTTCTAAGCCAGCAAACACCGAAAAAATATACAGCAACATAGCCGATGCCAATGCAGCGTAAAATGTAATAGTTAAAGCTACTCTTAATGCTTTTAAAAAGCCAATATTCTGATCGTTATATTTTTTAAAATTAGCACAACCTAAAAATATAAAAACCGGCATAAAAACTAAACTAAAAATGCTGGTTTGCCCGTAAGGGTTGGCTCCGGCAAAATACAAAGTTAAAGTTATACCAAAACTTACCAGTGCGCACAAAACGCCATACCGGATTCCGGTTCGCATTACTGCTTGTTCAAACATTCATTCAATTTTTAATTTCCGCACCTAAAATAGCGGCGGTAAGCATTTAATAATTTTCGTTTAAGGTTAATGTGTTTTTGTGCACAATACCGCGCACCTGCCCTGTAAGTTCCTGTCCAAAAAACGGACTATTATCTGACTTAGAAGCCGAATTAGTTACCTGCGGCACCCATTTTTTTTCGGGGTTAAAAATAGTTAAATTGGCCGGAGCCCCTTCTTCTATCACCAAGCCGGGTAAATTTAAGATAGCCCGGGGTGCACTCGTAAACTTCTGAATTATTTTTTCGGTACCTAGAGCAGCCCCCAAAAATGTATTTGCTACCGCGTAAGCCGTCTCCAGGTTTATAATGCCAAATTCGGCCAGGTCAAACTCCAGTTTTTTCGATTCGGTGTCTTGCGGTTTGTGCGCCGATACCAAAGCATCGATAGTGCCATCCTTTAACCCTTCTATGATTGCCTCGCGATCTGATTCTGAGCGGAAAGGTGGGTCTACTTTATAATTGGTATCGAAAGGCAGCATGGTTTCGTCGGTAAAGGCTACCTGGTAACTGGCTACATCGCAGGTTACGGCTAAACCATTGGCTTTTGCTTTTTTAATTCGGGCTAAAGCACCAGCGCTGGAAATTAAAGAAAAATGGAGTTTACCTCCCGCATAAGCCAGCAATTGTAAATCTCTTTCTACCAATACTTCTTCGGCCAGGGCCGGAATGCCTTTTAAGCCCAGCTGGGTGCTTACGGTACCTTCGTGCATCAGGCCTAATTGGCTTAGGTATTTATCCTGGGGCCGTTGCACTACTAGTCCATTAAAATACTGCACATAATGCAAGGCTTTTACCAAAACATCGGCCTGTTGTACCGGTATATCGCCATCGGTAAAATAAACCGCACCGGCCCGGTTCAGGTCAATCATTTCAGTTAAATCTTTTCCCTGAATATCTACGGTAACTGCGCCGGCCGCATAAAAGCTTACGGGTAAAGTGTCTGATTGCCGTTGTAAATAGCCAATAGCATTTTTGGTTTGTACTACCGGTTGTAAATCTGGCATACAAACCAATTCGGTAAAGCCTCCGTTTGCCGCAGCTAAAGCCGCCGAGTTCAGGTCTTCTTTATACTCTAAGCCTGGCTCCCCTACCCAACACCGCATATCTACCCAACCTTCCGACACGCATAAACCTTCTTCGGCTATTACCCTGTCGGCGGGCTTATCTTCCGGGCCTATATAGTTAATATGGCCGTTCTGAAGGTAAACATTGGTAACTTGATTATGGAAACTAGAAGCTGAACTGATAATTTTGATGCCTTTGAGCAGAATATTCATGTTACATGAACCTGATTAGCAGGATTTCGGTTAACGCAAAAATTAAACACAATATTAGGCAATATTTCCATAGTTGCGTGCCTAAGTTGTCTTGCGCAAACAATTTTTTAATCGCAACCTCATCCGAAGCTTCCAAAACTTTGATATTTTTCGCATCACCGGCCAGTCTTTTCAGTTCGGCTACACTGTAAGTATCCAGGTCCGATTCTCTTTGGTTGTAATTTAAAGCAATGGTGGTTAAAGGCTGATTTCCGGAATGCAACTCGTAAAAACCATTCTCATTTAATTCGTCCGGAATAGTTAAGGCGGCAATCCCATTATTTATTTGCTGTTCCGGAATATACGTTACACTATCTTTTACCAGTTTTACGACTTCTTTAGCATTAATATTATTGGCTGGGTACTGAATATTATTGCCGCCCAAGGTATAGGCCACCTGCTGTTTTTGTTTAAAACTTTGCATGGCTATTTTGTACATGACCGGCACAAACAAAGCATGGTTCGCAAAATCGGTGTATTCTTCGGTTAGCGGCGAAGCAAAAATATAGACCCGGCCGCTCCCCTTCCGGAAAGAGGAAAGAAAATTCCTGCCATTCCGGAATTTAAGAATATCACCCGATGAACGATTCCAGGCTAGTACCGGCGTTGCATTGGGCATTTTCATTTTACTAGAAGTAGCTTCAAAAATATTCCGGAAAAACGGATTGTTCTCATCTACAGCCGCTAATTCAGACTGAGCACTTGGATTTGGCGCAACGGCCTGGTAACTAATATTGGCTATACCCAACCTTTGGAAAAAATTAGCATATGTAGCGGCTTCACCTTTAGCAGCTGGTATTATTGCTACCGTTCCGCCGGCCGTTAAATAATCGCTCAGGTTCTCGGCAAAAGCTGTTGTTAATTGGTTAAGTGAGTTTAAAATAATCAGGTCTGAGTTTTTGAGCAAGGTGTAATTAAATTGCTGCGGTGTAAAGGCCTGGTATTTAAATAAAGGTTCGTTGGTATACAAACGGGTGGTAGGTGCGGTATTACTTTGTAAAATATCTACAATGGCTATCTGGGCCGAAGCTTGCAAAGTAAAATAATAGGTATTATCAAAATCTATCGGGTAATCTTGTAAAACAATGCGGCATTTTTTAAGATTGGCATCGGCTAAACGGTAAACCAGTTCCACGTTTTTGGTTTGTTTAGCCGGTATTGATACACTAAGCGCCGAAACCTGCTGGTCACCGATAAAAAATTTTACGTTACAGTTTTCAATATTTTCGGTACCGCTATTCCGCAACCGCACCGTAATTTTATTATTTGCATTTAACCGAACAAACTCATCTTCTAAGTAAACACTATCTACCGAGGCATTGTAACCAGCATGTCCTTTCAGGTGTACCAGATAAAAATTATTATCAGATTGGGCCATCTCCCGCAGGTATTCTTCCCGGAACGTATTTTTCTGAAAATCAGAATAAATTATAGCATCATATTCGCCGGTACTGCTCAAAGAAAAACCGGAAAGCAAAGCCGGAAATTTTTTATTGTAAGTAGAGAACTTAAGTTCAGCTAAATGATTCTTTGCTTTTACAGGGGTAAAATTGGTGTAATTGCTAGAAGACCGGGAATTATTCTGAATATTGATGGTGGTTGAAGGCCCCAGATTGTTTATTACGCTTTGGCTATGTTCTACGGCTTGGTCTAACAAGTTTTTACCTGCTTCCTCCGATTCGTTTTGTAAACTAAGGGAATTATCGAGGTATAGCTTAATTGCCCGTGATTGGTTAAAATTATTTCGAGCCGGCAAAAAAGGCTGCGCAAATAATAGCACCAGAAAAACAATAAACCCAATTCGAGCCAAAAGAATTAATATTTGCTTCAGTCGCCGATGACTGGACGTAATATTTTTAACTTCTTTAATGAAAGACACATTGGTAAATATTACCCGTTTCGCCCTTCTTAACTCAATTAAATGCAGTATAATAGGTATGGCAATAGCCGATAATCCATAAAGAAAAATGGGAGCTACAAAATTCATGAAAATCTCCTTAAGTTAATACAATATAGGCATCCGTTTGAATAAAACGTATGAATAACTCAATATTATAAAATTAATCTTACGAGTAAAATTTTAACTTAAATGAAGGCAGGATTATAGTGTTAATATATCATTAACAGTAAATCTTAGATCTAGTTATCTAATTGGGGTAAAAAAGAATGATAGCTAGAAAAGGTAAGTGAGAGCATGTTTGGAAAAGTATAGGAGAAATATTTTTTCTAGCAATTGCATATTAGAGGATTCCCTTTTCTTTTTCTACTAAACGCAAAGAGCCCTTCTTAACAGAGGGGCTCTTTGGGTATATACCGGTAGGTATATGCTAAGAAAAAAAAGGGGTTGGCGGCTACCTACT
>NZ_JBMQUD010000009.1:0-7763 GCF_057359045.1 Adhaeribacter sp. | reverse complement strand
GCTCGGGCAAATAAATTAAGATCGAAAAATATTAAACTGTCTTTTTACTAATATAAACCTGTTTAGTAAATAAAGATTGGCAAATAATTTAACTCTGACCGTAGTGGACTAGGAAAGAAAAAGGCAAAGGCTTATGGATTGGCAGTGATAACACCACCAATGGCAGCGGATTTTTCGCTTTTCCACTTATATTAAACAGCTTCATATTAAAGAGGAATTGCGCTGTAAATAAAATAAACGTGTTTACAGGGATGTACTTGCGTTTATTAAATGCGCACTGAATATTATTCCATTTAGTAAAAAACGCCTCCAAAAGGGAAATACAAATTATTCCCTGACCACCAGTCATTCCCGGCGAGAATCTTCTGCCTGGAAAGCGTAACAGGCAAATTCAGCGTTCTGTTTATTACCTGTTTATACCTCCCACGCAGAAGATTGTTGACAGAATAACCGGTTGCGGAAGCTTTTTGCTGGGCTGCTATGGAATACACTTTTTACTATTGGGTATAAGTTCTAGCCTGTTATAAGTTTAAAATCTGTGGGCCAAAATAAAAGCCAGGCAACTAAAAGTTACCTGGCTTTTATTTTAAATTATGTTAATTGGTTTAGATTAAAGCACTACTGTCTTTATCTAAAAATAAAATAGCGTTCGGGTGGTTTCTTAAAATAGTAGAAGGATATAAATCGGTAATCTCGCTTTTTAAGGTATGGTAAACCGCTTGCGCTTTAGTAGGGCCGGGCACCATGCAAAATGCAAAATCGGCTTGCATTAAAGCTGGTACCGTAAGGGTTAAGGCGTGCGTAGGTACTTCGTCTAAGTTGGCAAAACAGCCGTCGTTTACCTGTTGCTGGCGGCAAGCCAGGTCTAAATCTACTACTTTTACCAGATACGGATCGTTAAAATCGGCTACGTGCGGGTCGTTAAAAGCAATATGGGCATTTTCGCCGATTCCCATGCAAACCATATCGGTTGAATAAGTTTCGAGCAAAGCGGTATAGCGGGCGCACTCTTCGGCCATGCTGGTGGCTAATCCGTTCAAGTAATAAACCGCTTTAAAAGGTAGTTTTGAGAAAATCCGGTCCTTTAGAAAGTTGCCAAAACGCTGCGGAGCCTCATCGGCTAAACCCACGTACTCATCCATGTGAAAAGCCCGGATACGTTCCCAAGCAATATTGGGGGCTTGCACCAAGGCCGCCAGAAACTCGTTTTGCGATGGAGCGGCCGCAAAAATAATATTTACAAATTCTTGTTGAGCCAATAGCTCGCGGATTTTGTTTGCAGCCAGGGTAGCGGCTTCTGCGCCCATCTGCGCCCGGGTTTCGGCAATACTAACTTTTAAATTATCGGTTACGATTTCATTTATCATATCTAAACGGGCAAAAGAAAAGGTTTTAAATAGTTTAGGGGTGCTTATATGGCCCCGTTTACAACAGCTGGCTAGCCGCAATAAATTTAACCTGGAGTAGTATTCTGATCTAAATACTACTCCACTTTATGCTCCTCTTTAATTGAACATGGCTAAATAGGACAAACAAACAAACAAATATTTCAGGGTTTATACCCCCATGGTTTCGGTCGCAAGATGTTGTTTTACAAATTCATCGTCTACCAGGTCCGGATAAGCCTGGCACACCCGATCAATTTCTTCCATCTGCCCCGGCGACAGTTCTTCGGCCGGGTTTAAACACCAACGCCCTTCGAGTAAACCTTGCCGGCGGAGTACCTCATGAATGCCCGGTATACAGCCATGAAAGCTATGGGCTGGGTCAAAAATGGCGGCATTCATATCGGTTACGGCTATGCCTTTGGTAAGTAATTGTGCTATGCCTTGGTTGCCGTTGGCTTTACAGGCTTTTACTTCCTGTAACAGTTCTACTGCTTTTTGCGTCCAGACGGCCCAATGACCCAACAAACCACCCACAAACTCTTTTTCTACGGTTTGGCCGTTTACCTGAAACTGATACGTGGTAAGTAAATCGGCTACAATATTATCGTCGTTGCCGGTATACAGGGCTATTTGCTCCCGCCGCGACGAGCTGCACACCGCCCGCACCACATCTAAGGTTTGGTAGCGGTTAAAAGCGGCTACTTTAATGGCCTGCACATTTTCTATCTCGGCAAATTCTTTCCAGAAATTATAGCTAAAAATGCGGCCGCCTACGCTGGGCTGCAGGTAAAAACCAAATACCGGAATTACTTCGGCTACCGCGCGGGTTCTGGCCAATATTTGCTCTTCGGTCCAGCCTTGTAAGCCGCCCATGCTCAGCAAACCAATATCATAACCATGTTTAACCGCAATAGCGGCTTCCTGCAGGGCTTGTTCGGTAGGACCAACCAAGCCGGCTACTTTTAGAAACGGCCGTTCTAAACCAGCAGCAGCTATTTCTTCGGCCGCTAAACGCAACACTGGTTCGTAAAGATTTATTTCGGGGTCGCGAATCTCGAATTGGGTAGAGTGCACGCCTACAGCTACGCCACCGGCACCGGTAGCCATATAATAGCGGGTAAGGCCCCGCTGGCGGGCTTCGTCTAATTCCCGGTCCTGGTTTAGGGCCAGGGGGTGCGCCGGAATAACGGTGCCTTGCTGTAATAAGGCTAACTGCCCGGCACTTAATTGCGGTGAATTCATATATTAAATTTTATCTTTTACTACTTTATTTCTCTACTTAAGACCAATTATACATGGGCGTTTATACCGGCTAAAACTTGCCTTGCCGTTCCTGGAAGTGGGTAGGTTTGTTCAGGGTTTTGCCACCTTCTTTTACCCAGGCCGCTATCAAATCCATCATCTGGCGCAAAGTTACCCGCGGATAACCAAATAACCGGTGCGCTTCGGAGGCATTGCTCAGCAAGGAAGTAGGCTGTTCTTCGTTGATAAAAACGGGTTCTTTGCCCAGCAGCAAACCAAATTGGTTGGCCAGCCAACGCACCGATAAGGTTTCGGGACCCGTTACGTTTAATATTTTTGCGGGTATTTCGCAGTGCCGCAGGGCCCGGATGGCTATTTCATTGGCATCGCCTTGCCAAATAACATTAACACTGCCAGTGGCCAAATCAACGGGGGTTTGTTCTTGTACGGCTTTGGCTA
Organism: Adhaeribacter sp.; assembly: GCF_057359045.1. NCBI lineage: Bacteria > Pseudomonadati > Bacteroidota > Cytophagia > Cytophagales > Hymenobacteraceae > Adhaeribacter > Adhaeribacter sp. The sequence goes on along the minus strand of NZ_JBMQUD010000009.1, from coordinate 4,674 downwards.
TTTCCAACAACACGCCATACCGTAATTCTACCGCGTAGTTTAACCGGTAAATTAACATAGGCGTCTGGTTTTTCTGCGAAAAATAGCTAAAGACCCGCTCCCGGCCTAAGCACGATTGTCCGTATTCGCCAACCGGATTGGGGCTTTGTTCTTCGGAAAGGCCGCCCACGGTAGCCGGCGAAAATGGCAAAACGTTACCGGTAGAAAAGGCTACAATCCGGCTATCGCGGTAGCGCTCAGCCACGCGGCCAGGCAAATAGGTGTTCATAGCCCAGGTAAATGCTTCCTGACCGGTGGTACCAAATTTATTTCCGGCCAGATATAATACGTTGGCGGCGTCGGGCAAGGCGGCCAGGTGCGACTCGTTGAGCAGGTCAGCGGCTATGGTTTCAATGCCTTCGGCTTCCAGTTCTGCCTGCATGGCCTTATCGGAGAACCGCGATACGCCAATGATGCGTTTTTTAACACCCGCCTGCTCGGCAGCTTGTTTTGCCTGCCGGGCCATACTGGGCCCCATTTTGCCAGCTACTCCCAACAAGATAATGTCGCCTTCCAGGTGGTACATATCGGATATCAGGGCTTGGGAGGGCCGTAATAATTCTTGCTCTACTGCTTCTAATTCAGTCATGGACTACTACTTTACTAATTTTAAATGCTATGCTACTATTCAGGTTGATGGGATATATTATAATATGTAAGCTTAAGCTCGGGGTTTAGCTTACTTTAAAAAGAGTTCGTTTACATTGCTGGCGGCCAGCGCAAACAGCAGCAACAAGCCCAAAACGCCAAATACTTTGGCGGCCGGCGTGTTTTTTAACGGCCCCATTACTTGGGCATTATTGGCTACGGCAAACAAGGCAATACCAATAAATGGCACCAGGAAAATGGTTATGCTCTGCGCCAAAACAATTAATTCTAAGGGGAGTTTACCAAAAACAATGGCAATAATGGCACCTATTACCATAACTAAGGCAATAAGAAAACGGACGGCTTTGCTGTTTAAGCTGCTGCCGTAACCCAGCGCATCGCCCAACAAGGTACCACCTACGGTAGCATTACCTACCAGCGAAGAAAAGGCAGCCCCGAACAGGCCGGTTAAAAACAAGGTAGCCGCGTAATGACCAAATAATGGTTCCAGGGCTTTGGCCATATCGGAGGCACTGGTTAGCTGAATACCTTGTGGGTTGAGCACGGCCGCAGCACAAATCAGCACAATGGCACTCATCAGCCCCAAGATAAATATACCGGTAATCGTGTTCCGGCTTGTTTCTTTAATTTCGGGGTTAAGTTTTATTCTTTCCTGCACCAGGTAAGTTTGGTAAAAGGCTCCAACCATAGAAAAACACGATGCCGTAAAGGCAATTACCAAACCTAACGACCCCGTTGGCAGCGTGGGCATCAGCCCCTGGGCAATGCCGGTTACGGAGGGCTGGGCCAGAAACAAGGTAGTTACAAAGGCAAAGAGCATCAGGCCAATGAGCATCAGCATCAGTTTTTCGAGTACCCGGTAGAAACTGCGGAAGAATAAAAGGCTTATGCCAAATACGTTAAAGAAAATTATCCAGTAGGCAGGTTTGGTTTGGGTGGCCTCGGCTAAGGCTATGCCCACGCCCACTGAGTTACCAGCCTGAAAAGACGTGGTAACCAAAAACACTCCGAAGCCAATAATTATGGCCGCTACTTTACCCCATTGCTGGCGAATGGTGGTGAGCAAAGACTGCTTGGTGGCTACTCCTATGCGGGCACCCATGGCGGTAAAAATAGTCATAAACACAATGGCTACCACAACCACCCACAATAACGAATAGCCATACTGTGCTCCCAGCTTAGACGTAATTGTCATTTTACTGGGCCCAAATACCAGGGCGGCGGTTATCAGGCCGGGCCCCAGGGCTAATAACCACTGCTGAATACTTTTTAATATCCCTTTTGGCGCTTCGTTTTTACCCGTGGTATTTACTGATTGGTCAGCAACTTTTAACTTCATATAGCTGTTCTGGCTAGATTTCAAATAAATGTTTAATATTTTATTCAGGTTTTAATAGGCGTAACAAGAATAACTTACAATTTTATATTAATCCTGAAAGCGCTTAAACAATATTAATTAATCTGAATATTCTCACTCCTAAACCACGGCGATAACCGTACAAAGGAATTCAGGAGTAAGTAAACACTTTTTTCGGGCACGTACACGAAAAAAAGCAAAAAAATTTATTTAAAAAGTCTTTTTTGCCCCAAATGCCTCCACAATCAAAGGTACATGTCCAACTTTTTAGAAGCAACTTAGGATTACTTATAAAAAGCAATGTACAGGAAAGTAACTTTCCTGTACATTAAAGTCGTTTTATTCTCGCCCATGTAAGGCCCTGCGTAAAGAACAGGAAATGAAGTTTAGCTTACAAACTTACCTTTTCCAGGTAAGTCTCCGCTTCTATTTCCTGTTTCTGGTAAACTACTTTGCCCTTTACCATAGTTAGCTGAATATTAATATTATCATTAAAAATAATAATATCAGCATCTTTACCTTTGGCTAATGTACCTTTTTTATCGGCTACACCTATAATACGCGCGGGCGTACTGCTTATCATTTTAATGGCATCTAATAACGGTACATTGGCCAGATTAAGCATGCTGCGCACCAAGCGGTCGGCGGTGGCTACGCTGCCGGCAAAAGAAGAACGATCCAGGAGTTTGGCTACTTCATCTTCAATAATTACTTCTAAGCCGTCGTGTTTACTTCCCAGAATACTTTTGCCCGGTGGCATGCCTGCTCCCCGCATAGCATCGGTTATTAAAGCAGTCCGGTCAGCACCTTTAATTTTATATACCAGCTTAAGCAATGGCGCCGGCAGGTGAATACCATCGGCAATTATTTCCACGTCCATCTCGTCGAGCAGGTAGGCGCTTTCGATTACGCCGGCATACCGGAACGCATTTTTACGGGTTACCCCCGACATAGCAGAATACAGGTGCGTAGCCAAAGTATACCCATTTTCAAAGGCTTCTACTACTTCTTCGTAAATAGCATCGGTGTGGGCTACGGCGGCCAGAATATTATTTTTCCTTAAATATTGGCCAAAAAGTATAGCACCGGGCAATTCGGGCGCGGCACTCCACCGTTTAATAGAAGTAGAATAAGAGATAACTGCTTTGTACTCTTCCGGATCGGGGTGGCGAATATACCGGGGATCCTGGGCCCCACGCTGGCTTAAAGCAAAATAAGGACCTTCTAAGTGAATACCTAAAAACTGGGCACCGGCCTGATTTTTTAAATTGGCTTTCTCGTATGTATCAAGGGTATTTAATAATTCTTCTTTACCACTGGTAAGGGTAGTTGGCAACATGGCAGTAGTACCATACCGGGCGTGGGTTTTCGCAATTTCCAGGAAGGCTTCTTCTGTACCATCCATAAAATCGTGCCCGCCGCCGCCATGCACATGAATATCGATAAACCCCGGCGAGACATAATTGCCCTGAGCATCTATTTCTAATGCATCCGGAGCTTCTAAGTTGCCTTCTGCTACCGCTTCAATAACGCCATCTTTAATTAATATTGTACCGTCCTCGATAATCCGACAGTTAGTAATAATTTTTCCGTTACTAATCTTTATCCTTCTTCCAATCATGCTGCGTGCATCTTAGTTATCTTATAGTCGCTTTGTCCAAAACCCGGTTACCGTGGCCGGCAAAAAGATTATTCTGGTTTATGTAAGCTGGAATCATAAAAAGATTCACCTTATTTATTCGCCGGTTTAAGGCCAGAATCAAATACGCTGCCGTTACGCCTGTACTGCTAACAATATTTAATTAATAATCTGGTGTTTTTTATGCTGCTTATAGCTTTGGCAACTACAATGAATATTGTTAATTTAATTATTATATACGTGCTTTTTGCATTACGCTGTCTAAGGTTACCGGTTTGCCCCCCTGGCGTTTGCTTTCGTCGGCGGCTTCCATAAAGGCGTAAATCTCTAAGGTTTCTTCGGTTGGTACCGGCGACTGCCCAGCCTGAAAGAATTTGATTATTTGGGATAATAAAGCATTATAACCGCCGTAGGGGCCTAAGGTTAAATTGCCCTTTTCGCCGTAAACCGTACCGCCGTAGCCATGGGTGCCCGAACGGGTTCCCCGGAAAGTGCCTACTCGCCCGTCGGCCCAGGTACCAACTACAATTTCGGTAGTAGGATTATTAATTCTGATTACACTTTTACATCCCGTGCCCATTACCGAGAACAAGGTTTCTACGCCGTGAATACCGTACCAGAATAAATCAGGGTGCGTTTTCTCTAAAGTAGCCGGACTAAACGTATCGGCACCTAAGACTTTGCCTACTTTACCTTGCGCGGCTTCCTGCACGCCGGCTAAATAACGAAGCGATGAGGAGGAGAACACCGGTACATTTTTTTGTTTGGCAGCCTCATAAATAGCTACTACATCGTGTAAAGAAGCAGCTACCGGCTTATCAATAAACATGGGCTTACCGGCTTTTATTACTTCCATGGCCTGCTCCAGCCGTGGTCGCCCATCGTTGGTTTCCAGCAACACCACATCTACTTCTTTTAACAAAGCTTTAACTGAGTCTACTATTTTTACCCCGTGCTTTTTTACTTCTTCTATAAAGCCTGGAATACGCTTAACACTCGACTCTATATCGTTGCTGCCTTTGGGGTAGGC